>CATJRT010000062.1 GCA_949742895.1 uncultured Eubacteriales bacterium
GATGCTTTTCTGCATAGCCTTTTTGTAAGATTTCTACCATCTTATCAAATGTTGTCCGCTTTACCCCAGTGATTCTCCGGAATTTTGTGTTTGAGTATTTTGATATCTTTTCGTATTTCATACCCCTATTTTAACATAGTCCCTTTTTTCGCAAGAAGTCTATTCTCTGCAGCCTGTTCAGCGGCGCAACTCCTGCCGGATATCCACGCCTCCAGTGCGGCATCTGCGGTGATATTTTTGCGCCGCCATAATCCAAACGTCCTTTTCGCGTCCGCCCACAAAACGCCTTCCCAATATTTATCCGCCGTGCCCTGAATACGCGTCTACCCGCCGCCTATTTTTGCAGCAAAGGCGCTGCTTGACATTTACAGCTTTATATCGTATAATACGCACAAGAAACAACTGAATACTTTGTCTTCAGGGTGGGGTGCAATTCCCCTACTGGCGGTATAGTCCGCGACCGGCCGCGAAAGCGGCCGCTGACCCGGTGAAACTCCGGGACCAACAGTACAGTCTGGATGGGAGAAGATGAGTGCGGCAAAAACCGCACGCCGTTTTGGTGTGCGCCTCTTTGTTGGCCGTTCACCTGGAAGAAGCCAAAGCATCCAGGTGGTTTCAGGCCTGATAAGAGGCGCATTTTGTATTCGGAGGTTTTGTATTATGGAAAAGCAAAAGCTTCGCCGCCTGTCCATGGCGGCACTGTGCGGTGCGGTGGCCTTTGTGTTGATGTATTTCAGCTTCTCCATCCCCGTGCTGTCCCCCTTTGCGGAGTTTGACCTGTCCGCGCTGCCTGAGCTCATCGGCGGGTTCATCCTGGGACCGGCGGGAGCCATTGAAATCATCGTCGTCAAGATTCTCCTCAAGCTGCTGTTCAAGGGCAGCAGCTCCCTGCTCACCGGCGAGCTACTCAATCTGATCCTGAGCCTTGCCTACGTTCTGCCCGCCCTGCTGTATTACCGCAGGCACCGGACGAGAAAGGGCGCGGCCATCGGACTGGCAATAGGCACGCTGATCTGCGTGGTGGCCGCCGTATTCGCTAACATCTACATCACGTTCCCCATGTATATTACGCTCTACGGGATGAACTGGGAGGGGATCATCTCCACGTGTTCCGCCCTCAACCCCTGGATTACCAGCATTCCGACCTTCGTGGCCTTCTCTGTCATCCCGTTTAACCTGCTGTCCCGGTCGGTCACGTCTATGCTCACGTTTTTGCTTTACAAGAAACTCAGCGTTCCCATTAAAAGGCTCATTGAAGGACAAGGAGGAAATGCAAATGAAGTTCAGCGCGGATAAGGATCTGACCTTTCAGCAGGCAGTGGAGCTGATGTTTGAAAAGCTGGGGGAGTGGAAGATCATGGCCTTGGCCAGCTCAGTAAACGACTATGTGATGGTGCGCAATGTGAGCTGCCTGTTTTACGACAACAAGGTCTGGTTCAAAACCGATAAAAACTTCCGCAAGACCCAGCAGCTTTATCAGAATCCCCATGTGGCCCTGTGCTGGAGCGGCGTGCAGATCGAGGGCCTCGCCGAAAACAAGGGGCTGGTGGTGGACGAACCGGACCGGAGATTTGAGGGGCTTTACAGGAAGCACCTCTGGGGCAGCTATAACAAATACTCCCACGAGGACACGGAAATTATCATCGAGGTATCTCCGAAGTTCGTGGAAATCTGGGACACCAGTGAGGACAACTACGCCTATCAGATATTCATTAACTTTGACAGGGAAACAGTGGAGGTAAAGCAGTACGATCAGGCGTGATGCTGCAAGCAAGTTCCATATTGTGCATCGAAAATATTCAGCCATTTATGATGAGTGGACAAACGCCCGGTTTCCAACGGAAACCGGGCGTTTGTTATTCCTTGGACCTGCCAAAAAACGCACTTTCACTATGCCTCCAGCCAGGTCTGGAACCGCTGAAACATGGCGGCCACCTCGGCGCGGCTGGCGCTGGCCCCTGGCCGGAGCAGCCCGCCGCTGCCCTGCATAATCTCCTTCTGCACCGCCCAGGCCATGGCGTCCCTGGCCCAGTCGGATACAGCCCCGGCATCGGAAAAGCCGTCCAGACCGCTCCCGGCAGCGTCTGCGCCCGTCAGGCGGGCATACTGGTACAGCATGGAGGCCAGCTCCTCCCGGGTAATGCTCTCGTTGGGGCGGAACACACCGTCTTTGCCGGCGTCGATTTGATTCTGCCCCGCCCAGACCGCCGCAGGCGCGTACCAGTGATACTCGGCCACATCGGAGAACATCGGCGCATAAACCGCCGCAGGCTCCCCGGCGATCCGGTACAGCACCGTCGCCGCCATGCCCCGGGTCATAACGCCGGAGGGTTCAAACGTGGTATCGGTGACCCCCTTGAATAGCCCCTTCTCCACCGCATAGCGCACATGACCGCAGTACCAGGTGTCCGCCGCCACGTCGGTGAAGGCCAGCCCGGTGGCGGGAAGCGCCGTCCATACCCCCTCTGCCAGCCATCCGGCGTTCTGGGTCGTCACCAGCACCGAGGCGTCCTCCACCGCCAGATAGCGGTGTCCTGCCGCCAGCACTGTGCCGGGGGCGGCCTCCTGCCCTGTGGTGGCGTCCACCAGCAGGCCGGCGCGCACCCTTCCACCCCCGCCGGTCCAGAGTATTCCAGACCCCAGGGTCAACTTCACCACCCCGCCGGTGCCGCCGGTCTGGGCGGTAAAGCTGTTGAAGGCCGTCTGGCCGGAGGGGCTCTGTTGTCCGGCCTTAGCCAGCGCCGCGTCGTAAATGGGCTGGGCGTCCTCCTTCACGGCAGAGTCCACCAGCGTTTCCAGGGAGGACCAGTAGGTCCCGTTCAAATAATTCAGCGAAATCAGCGGGTCAGACTTGTCGCCTCCCGCCGCCAGCGCCGCACCGCTGAGCAGGACGTACAGAGCCAGCGCCGCCGCAATAGTTCTTTTTTTCATGATTGCTCCTCAGAAATCATATAACTCAGGGTGAGCAGGCTGTCAGAGAAGTGGACGTTCTCCACCCGCACGTCCGGCATCTCCCGCTGGGCCAGCTCTACGTTAGTGAAGTTCCATATGCCCTTTACCCCGCACCGGACCAGCCGCAGAGCGGAGTCAACCGCCGCCGAAGCCGGGACTGTGAGCACCGCCATATCCGCCGGCTCCTCCCGCAGAATGTCCTCCAGCATATCAATGTGATGGATCGGCACGCCGCTCAGCCGGGTGCCCACCAGGGCAGGGTCCACATCGATGGCCGCAGACAGCCGGAAGCCATAGGCCCGGAAGGGGAAATTCTCAATCAGTGCCCGGCCCAGATTGCCCACACCCAGGATCAGTGCAGTGTGGTCCCGGTTCATACCCAGGATTTCCGCCACCTCGCTTTTCAGCCGCTCCACATTGTAGCCGTAGCCCTGCTGGCCGAAGCCGCCAAAGCAGGACAGGTCCTGCCTGATCTGGGAGGCCGTCAGCCCCATGGACTTGGCCAGCGCACCGGAGGAAATACGCACCGTCCCGCCCCGCTCCAGGTCGTCCAGGTGGCGGTAGTACCGCGGCAGCCGGCGGATCACCGCGGAGGATATCTTTTCTTTTCTCATGGCATGATCTTCCCCTATCTATGGACTCTGCGGAGCCGGCCGGGGCCGCATACAGGCAAATCCGCAGCTTCATCGCTTCATTTAGACATTATTCTACCTTATGGCCGTTTGTTTGTCAATTTTGATTGTGGATTTTATCACAATTTTCCATGGTTATCATAGAATAGGTAAATCAAGAAGGAGGAGTGCTTTATGTCACAGACCGGCTCCCTGGTCGTCCGCGCCTTCACATCCCGTGCGCAGTTTCCTGTGGCCGGCGCCACGGTCATCATCTCCAGTCCCGCCGAGGACAACCGCCACAAGGTCTATTCCATCCAGTCCACCGACGAGAGCGGCAGCACCAAGCCCTTTCAGCTTGAGGCCCCCGACGCCAGCTTCAGCCAGGCCCCCGGCAATCCGGACCCGTTTTCCAACTATTCCCTGGTGGTGGAGCACCCGGAATACTATCTGGCCACCTTTGAGAAGCTCCAGATATTCCCCGGTGTGGAAACCGTGCAGAACGTCCCCCTGGTTCCCCTGCCCCGTCCGGCCTCGCCCGGCGAAGGCTCCGCAGATCCGGTAGTGGTCACACCCCAACCGCTGTAAAGGAGGCTCCCCCATGCCTATCACAGTCACACCTTACATCCCGCAGTACATCACCGTACATACTGGTCCGGCCAGCCAGTGGGCGGAAAACGTCACGGTATCCTTTTCAGATTACATCAAAAACGTGGCCTCCAGCGAAATCTATCCTACCTGGCCCGAGGCCGCCCTTCGCGCCAACATCCTGGCCCAGATCTCCTTTGCCCTTAACCGGGTCTACACCGAATACTATCCCAGCCGGGGCTACGATTTCGACATCACCGGTTCCACCATGAACGACCAGAAGTTCATCAAGGGCCGGAGCATCTTCGACAATGTGGCCCAGATTGTGGATGAGCTGTTCACCACCTACATCCGCAGGAAGGGCTTCGTGGAGCCGCTGTCCGCCCGCTTCTGTAACGGCACCACCGTCACCTGCGACGGCCTGTCCCAGTGGGGCAGCGAAGAGTTGGCCCGGCAGGGCTACAGCACCATGGACATTCTGCGCCGCTACTATGGGGACAACATCGAGCTGGTCTCCAACGCCCCCATCCGGGACATCGCCTATTCCTACCCCGGCTATCCCCTGCAAAGCGGTTCCTCCGGCAACTACGTCACCGTACTCCAGGTCATGCTCAACCGAATCGGCCGCAACTACCCGGCCATTCCCCGCATTTCTCCCGTAGACGGTGTGTTCGGTAGCCAAACCGAAGCAGCAGTGAAAAAGTTTCAGTCTATTTTTAACCTGACCAGCGACGGCATCGTGGGGCAGGCCACCTGGTATAAGCTGGTGTTTCTCTACGTGGGAGTCACCGACCTGTCCGAGCTGGTGAGCGAGGGCCAGCCCTTCACCCAGGTGCAGGGACCCGCCGCCGGCGTCACCCTCAAGGAGGGCAGCACCGGCATATCCGTATCCGCCCTGCAATATTTCATCTCCATCATCGGGCAGTTTTCCTCCACCATCCCCACCCTGAACATCGACGGCATTTTCGGGCCGCTCACCCGGCAGGCCGTCACCGACGCGCAGGCACAGTTTGGCCTGCCCGCCACCGGAGTGGTTGACCAGCAGACCTGGCAACGGCTGTACGACGAGTACCTGGGCATCGCCAACACCGTCCTGGCCGGCGCTAACCTGCCCACTAATTCCCAGGAAATTCAAAACGCCGTGGTGGCCGGACAGTTCCCGGGCTACAACCTGTCCTATGGACGCACGGGCGCATAATCAGGAAGGAAAGATCAGACTATGAATGAAGCCACTGAAACCGAGATGACCGGCCAACCGGTCCGCTCGCTCCAATATATGCTCAACCGCCTCGCCATCCAGTACCCCCAGCTCCCCCGCCTGTCGGTGGACGGGGTATTCGGCGAACGCACGCTGGAGGCCGTCATGGTATTCCAGCGGGATTTTCATCCCCCCGTCACCGGCGTGGTAAATAATGAAACCTGGAATGCCATCCGCACCGAGTTCCTTCAAGTAGAGCTGCTGTACGGCGCACCGCCCCCGCTGAACGTACTGCCCGACGGCTCCTATACTGCTCCCCAAGGGCAGGAATGTCCTCCGCTGCTCATTGTCCAGGCCATGTTCTCCTCTCTGTCCAAGGTGATGACCAACTTTGAGCCCTGCGACATGAACGCCTGTAACGACGGAAAAACCCACGAAAACCTGCGCACCATCCAGCGTCTGGCCGACCTCCCCATCACCGGAACGCTGGACCGGGTGACCTGGTCCTATCTGGTCCAGCTCTATCAGACCCTGGTCACACGGGGATAGGCCATCTCCCGATTGCGGCAAATAATGCTTGTCAACCGCCCCTGTTTTGGCTATAATATGAAATAACGCCATCACCCGGCCTCCGCCGGGGGAAAGAGGGACGGATATGGCAGGCTTTATCCACGACAAGCTGGACATCAAACTGCTGGTGCTATATATCATGGCGCGGACCGCCGCGCCCATCGACTTCGCCACCCTCACCGACCTGTCCATGTGTGACAGCGGCGTGGACTACTTCCAGTTTGCCGAGGCGGTTTCGGAGCTGGTGGACAGCGGCCACCTGGAGCAGCAGGAGGAGTATTACACCATCACCGGCAAGGGCCGCCGGGACGGCGCCAATGGGGAAAGCAGCCTTGCATCCCCAGTCCGACGCCGGTGCGACCAGCGGCTGGCGCCGCTGAACCAGGCGCTGAAGCGCAAGGCCCAGGTGCGGGCAGAGGTGGAGGCCCGGCCCGACGGCGCTCAGGTCCGCCTGAGCATGGACGACGACAGCGGCCCGCTGTTCTCCCTGGCCCTGTTGGCCCCCTCCCAGGCTGAGGGACAGCATATCGCGGATTACTTCCTGCGCCACCCGGACCGGGTCTATAACGGTATTCTGGGTGTACTGCTTACCAACGATAACAGGAGTGAAAACGATTGAACATCCTTGGCTATCCCCTGATTGACCTGTTTCTCTACTTCATTTTCTATTCCTTTTGCGGCTGGGTGATGGAGACCTGCTACTGCTCCATCTGTGAGCGCAGGCTGGTCCCCCGCGGCTTCCTGTACGGCCCCATCTGTCCCATCTATGGCACCGGAGTACTGCTGATGATTCTGTTTTTCACCCCACTGAAAAGCCATCTGGCCCTGTTCTACGTGACCGCAGTGGTGGTCATGAGCGCCTGGGAATATTTTGTGGCTTGGCTGCTGGAAACCACCACCCACGTCAAGTACTGGGACTACTCCCAGTTCCGCTTTAACCTCAAGGGCCGCATCTGCCTGTGGGTGGCCCTGATGTGGGGGGTACTGTCCTACGTGGTGATTTTCTGGATTCACCCCCCTGTGGAGGGCCTGTTTGAAACCCTTCAGCCCTGGCTGAAATACGCGCTGGGCGGCGTCCTGCTGGCCGTTCTGGTGGTGGATGCCACCCTGACCATCCGCCACCTGGCCCTGGTCTCCAAGCTGGTGGTGACCGTCACCAAAGCGGGCGAGGAACTCCAGCTTCAGCTCTCTTTGGGCAAAGCGGAGCTTGCCGGCCTTTTGGAGGACAAAACCGCTGGCCTGCGTCAAAGGTACAGCGCCGAGATCGCCCAGCTTGAGCGCTACAGCCGCCGGTTCCGCGCTACTTATTCCAAGATGACGGTAAACCGCCGGTACACCGTACGTAAAGAGGACCTTCTTGCCGCCGCCGAGCTGGCGAAGGAAGAGCTGCTCAAGCGCAAAGAATCGCTGAAGGCCCGCCGCCCCTCCAAATAATGCATAAAACAGGCCCTGCGGCATCACCGCAGGGCCTGCTTTATGCTCTGACCAGCCCGATAATCCGGCTGGTTCCCAGGCGGTCCGCCCCCAGGGCCAGGAAGTCCGCCGCATCCTGGAGCGTAGAGACGCCCCCCGCCGCCTTGATTTTTACATGGGGGGCCACATTGGCCTTGAACAGCGCCACGTCCTCCCGCGTAGCCCCGCCGGTGGAAAAGCCGGTGGAGGTCTTGATGAAGTCCGCTCCGCTGGCCGACACAATTTGGCACAGCTTCACCTTTTCCTCCCGGTCCAGCAGGCAGGCCTCCACAATGACCTTTAGCACCTGCCGGCCGCAAGCCTCCTTTACCGCCCGGATTTCCTCCAGCACAGCGTCCCACCGGCGGTCCTTTACCCAGCCCAGGTTTACCACCATGTCAATTTCAGCCGCACCGGCGGCAATGGCGTCCTTGGCCTCAAGCACCTTGACGGCGGTGGTGGAATAGCCGTTTGGAAAGCCGATAACGGTACACACCGGCAGTCTGTCCCCCAGGTAATCCACCGCCTGCCCCACATAGCTGGCGGGTATGCACACGCTGGCACAGCCATATGCTTCCCCATCGTCGCAGAGCCGCCTGATCTCCTCCCATGTTGAATCCGGACGCAGCAGGGTGTGGTCCACTGCCGCCAGGATGGTCTTAATGTCGATCACATCTATCGCCCTCTCGCCTGTTTTTCCCTTTCATATTATATCCTCTGCCGGAAAATTGCAAGCGCACTCTGCCGGAGCCTCTGTTCAAAACTGTCGCTACCAGATGATGCTTTGCCGGTCTCACAAAAACAGACCGTTGGCCCCACAATTTTTTGCCGATTGTTTTGCTGTTATTTTACAGCTTGAAGCTCCCTTTTGAAGCCGGTGGGCAATTTTATTTGCGTTCCTCCAGGGACCGTGATACAATACAACAATAGCAGTGAACCGGAGCTTCACTGTCAAGGTTATCAGGGAGGACGAACCCTTGTACATATTCGATTTGGACGGCACCATCACCGACACCAACGGCGTCTGGCTGGCAGTGGATGTGGAATTCTTGACCCGCCGGGGGCTGGAGCCTACCCTGGGCTACACAGAGCTGGTATCCCGCTCCATCTACCCCATCGCGGCCCAATTCACCAAAAGCTATTACAAGCTACCCGACACGCCGGAGGAGATCATGGCAGAATGGGACGCGCTGGCGCAGCGCCACTACCGGGAGCTGGCCCCCCTGAAGCCGGGGGCGGCGGCGTTCCTGCGCCGGTGCAGGGAAGAGGGGCGCCCCATGGCCCTGTTCACCGCCTGCCGTCCTTCCCTGTGCCGCGCGGCTCTGGACCGCCACGGCCTGACAGAGCTGTTCGCCCATATCGTTTACGCCGAGGAAATCGGCCTGGAGAAACGGGACCTCCGGTGCTTCCTGCGGCTGAGCGAGCTGACCGGCACACCGCCGGACAAGTGCGTCCTCTTCGACGACAGCCCGGACAACTGCGCCACCGCCGCCCGTGCCGGGATGGACACCGTAGGAGTGTACGACCCGCTGTATGAGTCCCGCCAGGAGGAGCTGCGCCAGGCGTGCGCCCGGTACATCCGCTCCTTCGAGGAGCTGCTGTGACGCGAAATGCCCCGCCTGCTATGCAGGCGGGGCGCATTTTTCACCTCAAAAAGCCGTCCAGGATCTTCTGCTCGGCTTCCTCCTCCGTCAGCCCCAGGGTGAGGAGCTTGAGGATCTGATCCCCTGCGATCTTGCCGATGGCCGCCTCGTGGATGAGCTGGGCGTCCATGTGGTTGGCTACAATGGCCGGGATGGAGCTGACCTTCGCCTGCCCCATGATGATGGAGTCACACTGGACGTGGCCGAAGCAGGGGGCGTCCCCCTCCACCTGGGGGTAGAACACCTGCACCGAGCTGTCCTGGGCCACTGATCGGGAGACCACCTGCGTACGCGCTCCCTCTCCCTTCATGATGACGTCCATCTTGCTCTCGGCATACTGATCCCCGTGGGTGAGCAGCCGTTCGGTGACGGTGGCCTCCGCGCCCGCCTCCAGCTCCACCTTGGTGTACCGCTTGGTGTGGTCCACTCCCCGGATCTGGACGGTCTCAAGCTGGATGGAGGCGCCCTCCTCCAGGTAGACGATGGTGTGGGGGTTCATGATACGGCTCCCGGTGCCTTCCCCTTCGCCGTAGTGCTTCTCGGTGTAGCGCACCTTGGAGTTTTTGCCCACGTAGAAGGTGTGGACGCCGTCGTGCTGGGTGGTGTCGCAGCCGTCGTTGTGGATGCCGCAGCCCGCAATGATGTCCACGTCGCACTCCTCGCCGATGAAAAAGTCGTTGTAGACCAGGTCATTCAGCCCGCTCTGGGTCAGCAGCACCGGGATGTGAACGTCCTGCCCCTTGGTGCCCGCCTTGATGCGGATGTCAATACCCGGCTTGTCCGTCTTGCTGGAAATCTCAATGGTATCCGTGCTCCGCCGGGAGTCCAGCGCGCCGTCCTTGCGGATGTTGTAAGCCCCCTTGGGCGTGCCGTCCATGTCGGCAATCTGCCGCAGCAGCTCTGCGTCGGTGTGGTTCATTGCTCCCCCTCCTCTCCGATGAAGGCGCAGCCGGGCTGGGTGTTGGCCAGGATCTTGGGGAAAAGCTGCTCCCTGGGCCCCTGCTCAGTGACCACGCCGTTGGCCACCATGACAATCTCGTCCGCCAGGCTGATGATGCGCTCCTGGTGGGAGATGATGAGGATGGTGGCCGAACGCTTGTCATGAATATAGCGGAAGGTCTCGGTGAGCTTGGCGAAGGACCACAGGTCGATGCCCGCCTCCGGCTCGTCGAAGATCATCAGCGGCGCGTTCCGGGCCAGGATGGTGGCGATCTCGATGCGCTTCACCTCGCCGCCGGACAGGGACGCGTCCACCTCCCGGTCGATATAGTCCGCCGCGCACAGCCCCACCTGGGTGAGCAGGCGGCAGCCGTCGGTGCGGCTGAGGAAGGGGTTGCCCGCCGCCAGCCCCAGCAGGTCCCGCCCCCGCAGGCCCTTGAACCGGGGGGGCTGCTGGAAGCCGTAGCTGACCCCCAGGCGGGCCCGTTCGGTGATGTCCATGTGC
>CATJRT010000063.1 GCA_949742895.1 uncultured Eubacteriales bacterium
ATTCTGGAGGGCCATCAGGTGACGCTGATGAAGGACATCGCCATGCTGGACCAGATGTACGACCTGAACACCAAGTACTACAAAGAGCTGACCATGTATATCCTGGCGGGCAAGAAGGCGCTGATGAAGGCCCGCAGCGAAACGCTGGAGGAGTTGCGCCAGAGGGCCGCTACCACCGGGGCCCAAGAGGACGCACAGAAGTATAACGATTATGCCAACCTCTGCAACCGCTTCGAGAAGAAGCTCCATGATCTGGAGCTGACCCGGATGATTTCGATCCAAATGGGTCCCCAGACCCGGCTCATCCAGAACAATGATACCCTGATGCTGGAAAAGATCCAGTCCTCTCTGGTGAATACCATCCCGCTGTGGAAGAGCCAGATGGTGCTGGCCCTTGGCCTGGAGCACTCCCGTCAGGCCACTGCTGCTCAGTCCGCTGTCACCAACATGACCAACGACCTGCTGCGCCGCAATGCGGAGATGCTCAAGATGGGCACCATCGAGACAGCAAAGGAAGCGGAGCGCTCCGTGGTGGACATCGAAACCTTGCAGCACACCAACCAGCAGCTCATTTCCACCTTGGACGAGGTAATGCAGATCCAGAAGGACGGCGCACAGAAGCGCAAGGAGGCCGAGTTGGAGTTGGGCCGCATCGAGGGCGAGCTCAAGCAAAAGCTGCTTGAATTAAGGGGCTAATTGCCAATGAAATTATTAAAAAATCAAGCAGTGGCCTGGGTCCTCACCATTGTGATGATTGTTGCCGCAATCGGTATCAGCTATGCCAGAGCGCCCAAAGCCCCGCATCCTGAGCCCCCCAATGCTCCGGCTGCATCCGATTCCTACGTATGGGATGACGCCGGAGTGCTGTCCAGCAGCACCAGACGGACGCTGAACGAGCGAAACAGCCGGCTTTTGCGGGAGTACGATACCATCATCGGCGTAATCACCTGCGAGTACGGTGGGGACGATTTGTACAGCTATGCTTGGGAGCAGGCCGAACAGATGGGGCTGGGCAGCTATGATATGCTGGTGGCGTTGGACATTATGGGCGATAACTATTATCTGCTGACCGGGAATGGTCTGACCCGCGACTTCACGGACTGGGACAGTGCGGATTATCTTGACCGCTATATGGAAAAGCCCTTCGCCAAGGGGGATTACGACAGAGCCGTACTGGACCTCACCGAGATGCTGGAGGCATGGTACGGGACCTATTACGGATGAACTGAGGAGGTGCTCCATGGACCTGTTTGAACTGATTGTGGTGATCGTGGTTGTCATTGCGCTGATCGCGGCCATCGAGGGAGCTCACCGCCGCCGGTACCGCAGCGGCTACTATGGCCCCAGCTATGTTTATCGGCCCTTCTATTTCTTCCCGCCCCGTGCGCCAAGACCGCCCAGGCCCCGGCCTCCGCGTCCCGGTCCCGGTCCCGGACCAGGCCCTGGCTTTGGCCCTGGACCTGGTCCAGGGCCCCGACCCGGTGCGGGTCCACGTCCGAGCCCCGGTCCTCGTCCAGGCGGTGGTCCGTTCGGGGGAAGCCGTCCTGGAGGCGCAGGTCGCCCCGGCGGGTCCTTCGGGGGCGGTGGCAGGCCCGGCGGCGCAGGCCGTCCTGGCGGGTCTTTCGGAGGTTTTGGCGGTGCGGGTCGGCCTTCCGGCGGCATGGGAAAGGGCCGTCCTGGCGGGTCCTTCGGGGGCGGTGGCCGTCCTGGCGGCGCAGGCCGTCTTGGCGGGTCTTTCGGAGGTTTTGGCGGTGCGGGTCGGCCTTCCAGCGGCATGGGAAAGGGCCGTCCTGGCGGCTCCTTTGGGGGCGGCGGACGTCCCGGCGGCGCGGGACGGCGTTGAGCGGCGCTGAGGCAGGTTTGCTCCGGTTTCATTTGCGCATGAAAAGCGAAGGACAGACGAAAGCCTGTCCTTCGCTTTTTTCTATTTTCTCCAAAAATAGATTGCGTCAGGGAGGACAAACACACGCCTTTGTAGAAAATGTAAAAAAGACAAGAAATTGGCCGGAAGATATGGTACAATATAAAGGCAAATTAGGTATGACTTTGTAAGGAGGCGGGCGGTCTCCCGCCAGGAAGGAACGAAACGCGGTATGGGCATTGCGGATGTCATCTCACTGCTGGGCGGATTGGCCTTTTTTCTGTTTGGTATGACGCTTTTGGGAGACGGGCTGAAACGGGTGGCAGGTAGCCGGTTGGAAACCATCTTGGGCCGTTTGACCTCCAGTCCTATCAAGGGCGTACTGCTGGGCGCACTGGTTACGGCGGTCATCCAATCCTCTTCAGCTACCACAGTCATGGTGGTGGGCTTCGTCAACTCGGGTATCATGCAACTCGCCAACGCAGTGGGTATCGTCATGGGCGCCAACATCGGCACCACTGCTACCGGCTGGGTGCTCACCCTGGCCGATGTGGAAGGGCAGGGGGGCTTTACCTCCGCCACGGTGTTTGCCGCTGTTGCCTTTGTTGGCATTATTCTGTACTTTTTCTGCAAAAAACCGTCGCAGAAGCATGTCGGGTTGATTCTTTTGGCCTTTTCCGTTCTGATGAGCGGGATGCAGGCCATGAGCGCCGCTATGGCGCCGCTCCAGGAAAGCCCCGCTTTTCTGGACATGATTTCCGCCGCCTCTAACCCGGTGGTGTCCCTGATCGTGGGCCTGCTGGTTACGGCGCTTATCCAGTCCTCCTCTGCCTCGATTGGCATTTTGCAGGCGCTGTCCGTCACCGGGGCCATCAGCTATGAGGTAGCCATCCCCATGGTGCTGGGTATGTGTATCGGCGCGTGTGTGCCGGTGCTGTTGTCCGCCATTGGGGCCAGCGCCGACGGCAAGCGCACAGCTGTTATTTACCTCTATTTCAACATCGTCGGCGCGGTGATGTTCCTGGTGCCCTTCTATCTGATTCATGCCATAGCGGAGCTGGACTTTATGGCGCTGCCCGCCTCCGCCTTTGGGATCGCCGTATTCAACACCGTGTTCAAGATTGCGGCCACTGTGGTGCAGCTTCCCTTCACCGGGATGCTGGTGCGGCTGGCCAAAGCCACCATCAAAGAGCCGCCCTCTGAGGACGACGAGGAGTATGAGGAGAATCTGCTGGACGAGCGTTTCCTGGACTATCCGCCCCTGGCCCTGGAGCAAAGCGGTAGGACAGTAGGGCGCATGGCTTCGGCCTCGTTCAAGAATCTGAACCGCTCCATCGACCTGCTCACCACCTTCAGCCAGGAAAAATATGAGAAGATTATGGCGCGGGAGAACGTGGTGGACCGGTATGAGGACCAGCTTGGCAACTATCTGGTCCGGCTGAACAGCCGGGAGCTGAACGAACGAGAGACTCTGGTCAGCTCCCAATACCTTCACTGCCTTACCAATTTGGAGCGTATCTCCGACCACGCGGTGAACCTGGCCTATCTGGCACAGGAGATGTACGAGAAAAAAATCGCCTTTTCACAGATGGGGGCGGAGGACCTGGACCAGGCGTCCGCCGCTGTGCGGGAGATGATTATCCTCGCTCAGGAGGCGCTGGAGAGCGAGGACATGGACATTGCCCAGCGGGTGGAGCCGCTGGAGGACGTTATCAGCACACTGCTGGAGCGCATTAAGCTGCGCCATATCCGCAGACTGCAAAATGGCGAGTGTACTCTGGAGATGGGTTTTATCCTCAATGACTGTATTAACAATTTCGAGCGTGTGGCTGCCCACTGCTCCAACCTGGCTCTGGCAGTGCTGGAGCTGCAATTCAGTGGCGACCTGCGTTTCCACGACTACACCCGCGGCGTTCGGCAGGGAGATCAGCCCCAGTTTCACAAATGGCTGGCCTTCTATCAGGAAAAGTACCTTACATCCACCTCTGCTGCAAACTGAACATAAGGAAAGCCCCGGCGCACGGCGCCGGGGCTTTGTTTTACCGTTTGAGTACTTTGGCGGCGTTTTCCTCTGCAAACTGTTTGCTGTACAGGTCGTGGTAATAGCCCTGCCGCTTCAAAAGCTCGATGTGGGTGCCCTGCTCCACTATTTTGCCGTCTCGGACCACCAGAATCAGGTCTGCCTTGCGGATGGTGGACAGCCGGTGGGCGATGAGGAAGGAGGTACGGTCCTGAAGCAGGTGGTCAATGGCCTGCTGAATGAGCTGTTCGGTCTGGGTGTCGATGGAGGAGGTGGCTTCGTCCAACACGAAGATGCGCGGGTCGGCCAGCACCGCACGGGCAAAGGAAATGAGCTGCTTTTCGCCGGTGGAAAGCCGGTCGCCGCCCTCGCCCACATCGCTGTCCCAGCCCTTTTCAAGCTTGGACACTACCGTGTCGGCGGAAACGGCCCTGGCCGCAGCCTCAATTTCGGCGTTGGTGGCGTCCAGCCGCCCATAGCGGATGTTGTCCCGCACGGTGCCGGAAAACAGGTGGGGGCTTTGCAGCACATAGCCGATGCTGGAGTGGAGCCAGAGCTGGCTGCGCTCCCGGTAGTCCCGTCCGTCGATGAGGATTTGGCCCTCCGTCGGCTCGAAGAACCGGCAGGCCAGGTTTACCAAGGTGGATTTGCCCGCTCCGGTTTCGCCCACGATGGCTACGGTGGTGCCCGCTGGTATGTGGAGCGAGAAGTGCTCCAGCACGTTTTCACCGCCGTCTGGGTAGCGGAAGGTCACGTCACGGAATTCGATTTCTCCCCGAATTGGCTCCCAGTTTTCCCTCTTGGGGTTGAAGGCGTCGCCGTATTTGTCGATGACCTCTGGGGTGTCCGTAATCTGCGGCTCTTCGTCCAGCAGGCCGGTAACCCGTTCGATGGAGGCCTGGAGGGCGATGAATTCCGCCAGGTTGGCCGCCAGGTTCTGGATGGGATCGAAAATGCCCATGGCGTAGGTGACAAATACGGACAGGGTGGCGATATCCAGCACCTGGCCGATGACCAAATACCCGCCCTGGAGCAGTACGATGGCCACTGCCATGGAGGAGAAGAACAGCGCCAGGGGGATATACACCGCGTTGAGCCGGGAAGCCCGCACACCGGAGGAGCGCATGGATTCGGTTAGCGCACGGAAGCTCTCACCGCTGCGCTCCTCGATGACCAGGGTTTTGGAGGTCTTGGCCCCGGTGATGCCCTCGTTGAATGCACCGGTGATCTTGGAGTTGAGCTTGCGCACCTTGCGGTTCCAGTGGAGGATGCGGGGTTGAAAGTACCCAGTGAGTCCGGCGATGATGGGCACCACGATGATGACCACCAATGCCAGCTTCCAGTTGAGCATCAGCATGGACCCAAAGGCCCCCAGCACATAGAAGACGGCCCAGCACATATCCGGCAGCGCCCAGGCGATGTTGCCGGCGATGCGGTTGGTGTCGTTCATCACCCGTGTGAGGAGATAGCCTACTGGAGTGACATTATAGAAGGAAAGGGAGAGGGTTTGCAGATGCTCAAACAGGTCCTTTCGCATATCCCGGCCCAGGTACATCTCCACGAACATGGAGCGCCGGGCAAAGGCCACCACCAGCAGGGCTTCGATTACGATGACCGCGAAGTAGACGCCCACAAAGGCAGGCAGGCCATCCAAGGTGTTCAGTTCGATGAAGTGCCTGATGGCGTACTGTTGGAACAGGGGGATGGCAACATCTACCAGGGCATCCAGGCCATTAAAGAAAATCATGCCTGCGATGACCCACTTGTAGCGCCCTAAAATGGGAAGGAGCCGTTTCCAGATTCTAATGTCAAAGGATTTTGTATACTCTTTTTCGTCGAACGCAGCCATTATGCTTCGCCTCCTTTCTCAATGAGCCTTCGGTCGTCGCTGCTCATCTGAATGTCGTAGATTTCCTTATAGATGCCGGGGCGGGCTACCAGCTCGGCATGGGTGCCCACGTCCGCCACCCGGCCCCCGTCCAGCACCAGGATGCGGTCAGCCTGCATCAGAGTAGTTACCCGGTGGGAGATGAGTATGACGGTGGCGTCCGCCATGCGCTGTTTCAGCGCGGCGCGGATTTTCGCGTCCGTCTCCGCGTCCACGGCGGACAGGGAATCGTCGAACACCATCACCGGGGCATTTTGCAGCAGCATCCGGGCGATGGCCACCCGCTGCTTCTGTCCGCCGGACAGCGTTACGCCCCGCTCGCCCACGATGGTCTCATAGCCTTCAGCCAGCTCGGTGATGGCCTCGTCCACACAGGCGATGTCTGCGCACCGGCGCAGCTCCTCCTCGGATACACCAGACCGGGTGATAGCAATGTTTTCCCGGATGGTCTGGGAGAACAGGAAGGGTTCCTGCAGGACCATGCCGATCTGCCGGCGCAGGTCCTCCCGACGGATGTTACGGATATCTACCCCGCCAATGGTGATGTGGCCCTGGCCCTCGCCCAGGTCATACAGCCGGTCCAGCAGATGAACCAGGGTGCTCTTGCCTGAGCCGGTGCCCCCCAGTACGGCAAAGGTGCTGCCCCAGGGGATAGTAAAGGACACATCGCGGAGCACCTCCTGTCCCTCGTAGCCGAAGGTGACGTGGTCGAACACGATGTCACCGCCCAGCTTCACGGCCTTGGCATCCGGGCTGTCCTGCTCCTCGGAGGAGTTCAGAATGTACCCCACACGGTCCATGGACACCCCGGCCTTACTCATGTCGGACAGTACCCGGCCCAGAGAGCGCACCGGCCAGGCCAAGGCGGCGTTGTAGGTGGCAAAGGCAAGGAAATCCCCCAGGGAGAGCCCGCCGTTCACCGCTGCTACCGTCCCCGCCACGATGACCGCCATTACCTGGAGGCAGGTCAGAAACGCGCCGGAGGCCCAGTAGATGCTCAACAGCTTGCCGAGCTGGATCCAGAGGGCGGAAAAATGGTCGTTCTTCTCGCCGAAACGGTCGATTTCGAACCGCTCCCGGCCAAAGGCCCGCACCACCCGTACGCCAGTGAGGTTTTCCTGGGCACAGGTGGTCAGCGCACCCTCTGCCTCGTCCGCCACCAGGAAGCGGGAAGAGATTTTCTTATAGAACACGCCGGAGGCCAGCCCCGAAATGGGGATGAAGGCAATGGCTACCAACGACAGCCGCCAGTTCATGGACAGCATGATGCCAACATACAGGACGATGATAAATACAGTTCGTAATACCTCCATGAGTTGATTACACACGAAGGTGCGGATAACCTCTACGTCGGAAGTACAGCGCTGGATGATGTCGCCGGTAGCATGGGCGGTGTGCCACTGGAAATCCAACCGCAGGATATGGCTGTGCAGGTCATCCCGTATCTTTTTTACGAAGCCTTCCGAGCCTTTGGCCAGGTTGATGCGCATACCGTAGATACACACGCCCCGCGCCGCCGCAGCCAGCACCACCGTACCCGCCGCGATCCACAGGGCCTGAAGCGGGTTGGCCCGGAGCTGCTCCAGGGGCAGCAGGCGCAGGACCAGGGCAGGGAGCTTGGGCTCCTGCACGTCCAGCACCGAGTCCACCGTGACCCGGATGACCTGGGGTATGACGGCGTTGCAGATGGTATTCATCCACGCCAGCAGGATAGCTCCGATGAAAAAGCTCCAGTTTCCCCGCAGATACCGCAGGATCATCCCTGTTTTTTCGCGCCCTGACAATTTTTGCTGTGGTTCCATAACATCCTCCTTTTCCGATGAAAGCCGCTTTGCGGCAAAATAAAAACGCCCCTCCTGTTCAGAGGGACGTCGCAAGCCTGTTCAAACAGGGGTGGAAATACTATCCAACCCCAAAGGTGCGCAAAAACCCCACTGATCCCATCGTTATCTTGCAAGAAAACAGCTTGGTCCCAATCCCCCACAGATTAGCAGCGGTGATGATAGTCATATTGCGCACCTCCTTTTTGTTGAAATAGCCGCCATTTTTTGACTGCCCACCCAGTATATACGCTGTCGGTACAGTTGTCAAGAGCTTTTTTAAAATGAATTCATAAAAAGCGGCGGATGATACTTACATCCGCCGCTTTTGTGGAAGCATCTCCCAGCAGGCAAAACCCGGCCCATTTCATGGGCTGCGGATGGTTAGCCAATCCCAAGGGCCTGGGCATTTTTGTTGTAAAGCATTTCCCGCTCCCGCTCGCCCAGGGGGAGGTTGTCAACGAAGTCCACCATGTGGGCCGCGTCCTCAAAGGGATAGTCGCTGCCAAAGAGGATGCGCTCCAGCCCCAGCACCCGGCGGGTGCAGTCGAAGGCTTGCGGTGACATATTGCCGCTGGTGGTGACGTAGATGTTGTGATGAAAGTAGTAGCTGAAGTCCTGGTGGTTCTTGGCCTTGGGGTTGGGCAGGAACTTCAGGCGGTTGTCCATCCGGTCCAGCAGGAAGGGTAGCGCCTCCCCCAGGTGGCCCAGTACCAGCTTCAGTTCGGGCAGCTCGTCGAACAGCCCGCCCACAATCATGCGGGTGAGGGTGGTGACGGTGTCCAGGGTGAAGCCCAGGCCCGGCCCCGCCACGGGGAAGCCGCAGTCGTCCACACGGGAGGAGTGGGCCAGTTGGGGATGTAGGTAGACGTATACGCCCAGCTCTGCCGCCTTCCGGAACAGGGGGCGGTAGCGCGGATCGTCTGGGGCGGTTTCGCCGTAGTTGGAGTGGGTGTGCCAGGCCACGAAGCCCAGCTCCTTCACGCACCGCTCCAGCTCCGCCACAGCGGCAGGTACGTCCCCCACCGGCAGCACGGCGCTGCCCAGGTATCGGCCGGGGAAACGCTGGGTGAGGGAGTACAGCGCGTCGTTGGTGGCCCGGCAGACCCGGACGCTTTCGGCGGGGTCAAGCTGTTCTGCGCCGGGGGAGCAGCTCAGCACGGCGCAGTCAATGTGCAGCCGGTCCATCAGAGCGATGCGCTCCCCGCCCACCTCCAAAAGCTGCCGGAGCAGCTCTCCCTGGGGCATGGTGATGGAGGGGCTCCAGGTGATCAGGTCAGCGTCTGCCCGATAGTAGGGCGGCTCGGTGCGCTTGGCCAAGGCGTCGATGAGGCATTGGTCATAGAAATGGTTTTCAAAATCGATCCGTTTCATGTGTATCACGCTCCAGACAATGGTTCAGCCGCCCATCAGCAGGGCGGGCAGGGCGGTGGACAGCTCGGGGACGTAGGTAATGACCAGCACAGAGGCCACATACAGGATGATAAAGGGGATGCAGGACCGGGAGATCAGTCCGATGGGCCGCTTGAGCACGCTCTGGGCCACGAAGATGTTCAGGCCGAAGGGAGGAGTAAACAGGCCGATGGCCAGGTTGACCACGAACACCATGCCCAGGTGCAGCGCTGGGATGCCCAGCAGGGAGGCGGTGGGCAGCAGGATGGGGGCCAGGATGAGGATGGCGGCGCTGGTGTCGAAGAAGCAGCCCACGATCAGCAGCAACACATTGAGCATCAGCAGGAACTGGATGCGCCCCATGCCAGAGAACGCCTCGGTCACGGCGGCAGGGACTTGGGCGATGGTGATGGCCTGGGAGAATACAGTGCTGGCGGCGATGAGCAGGAACACCTGGGCGGTGGTGCGTCCGGCATCCTTGAACACGCCGATGAGCTGCCTGGGCTTGATGTCCCGTGTGATGAACACTGCCACAATGAAGGAATAGGCGGCGGCCAGTGCGCCGGACTCGGTGGGGGTGACGAAGCCGCTGTATACGCCGCCCAGCACGATGATTGGCAGGATCAGCACTGGGATGCCCCTCCACAGCGCGGTGAGGAACGCCCTGCCGGAGAAGCGCTCCGCCTGGGCTTCGGAGTTGGGCTTGCAGCGGACGATCAGGTAAATGGACACCACCAGTACGATGAGCACGCCGGGACCAATGCCCGCCAGGAACAGCTTGGGGATGGAGGTCTCAGTGGCCACGCCGTAGATAATCATGGTGATGCTGGGCGGGATGATGGTGGACAGGGCCGCAGAGGAGGTGATGATGCCCAGGGACATCTTCTCCCCGTGACGCTGGGCCAGCGGTTCATGGACGATTTTTCCGAAGGTGGCGGTGGCCGCCGGACCGGAGCCGGAAATCGCGCCGAATACGGCGTTGGACAGTACACAGGCGATGGGCAGGCCGCCCCGTACGGTCTTGAGCAGCTCAATGAACACGTTGATGAGCCGGGTCCCCAGACTGCTGGCGGCGATCAGGCTGCCCGCCACCATGAAGAAGGGCACAGCCAGCAGGGCGTTCTTGGTCATGGCCTCGAAGAACCCGGTGAACAGGTTGGTCAGGGACATATGGTTGACGAAGAGCTGGAGATAGATGGCCGAGCACAGCACGGAGATGTAGATGGGGCACTTGAGGATGGAGAGCGCGATCATGATGATGAGCGCGGGCACCAATACTTGTAAAATCATTCGTCAGCCTCTCCTTTGTTGCAGATCATGATGACCAGCAGAGTGAGTACGCCCACCACAAGGCACACCATGGCGATGGCATACAGGATGCCTTTTGGCATATGGAGCACATAGGTGAGCTGGTTGCGGCGGAATGCCTTGAGCATTACGTCCACGCCATGCCAGCCCATGATGACCAGCACCACACTGGTGACCAGGTTACGGATGTAGCTCAGGATGGTCTGGCCCACCTTGCCCTTCACCCACAGGTCGATGGCGGAGATGCAAAGCTGGTCGTTGGCCCCCTCCAGATAGGGGATGGCCAGATAGGCCATGAGCACGATGCAGTAGCTGCACAGCTCCTCCGTCCAGGTAAAGCCCTCTCCGAAGAAGCGGGCAATGGCGTTGGCGGTGGCCAAGGCGGTGGCGATGGCGATCAGCACAGCGGAGAGCATAAACATAAAATGGCGGATATGGCGCATGATTTTGACACAGGTTTCCATGGATGTTCCTCCCTTCCAAGGAGGGCGGGGCCGCAGGCTGGCCCCGCCCGGGTCAGGTTCAGCCGATCAGGTCGGCGAATTCTTCATAGATGGCGGCACAGTCAGAGTCCGTGTTCTTGAAAGCCTCGTGGAGGGGGGCGGAGGCGGCCTTCATGTCGTCCAGAAGCTGCTGGTCCGGTTCAATCTGTGTGGCGCCGGCCTCCACCATGGCGTCCATGGCCTCCTGGGAATACTTGGTCATATAGTCCACCTCGTAGTCGTTTACCACGTCCCTGGCGGTGGAAAGAATCAGGTCTTGTACGTTCTGGGGCAGGGTGTCCATCCAGTCGGCGCTGAAGAAGAAGCAGTTGACAAAGGCGCCGGCGGGACACAGGTTGATGTGTTTGGCGCTCTCATACAGGCCCTGGGTGTACCAGAAGGTGCAGTCGTTGAGCACACCTTCAATGGTGCCGTTCTGGAGGCCCACCGCTACGTCGCCGGGGTCCAGTGCGGTGACGGATGCGCCGTAGGCGGTCAGAGAGTTCTGAAGGGTGGGGGAGGGCAGGGTCCACAGCCGGTGGCCGTTGAAGTCGCCGATCTTCTCAATGGGGAAGGTAGACAAAATGTAGGAGTTGCCGCCCAGCAGCCAGCCGCCTACCTTGAAGCCCTTGTTATAGAGGTACTCGTCCAGGCTGGTGCCGTTGGACAGAATTTTTTGGGCCTGGGCGGCGGCTGTGCCGTCGGTGTCGAACAGGAAGGGCAGGTCCAGGATGGCGATGGCGGGGGCGTAAGAGGCGAAGTAGGAGGAGGGGATGAGCACGCCCTCAATGTCGCCGTTCTGTACACCCTCAATCATCTGAGGCGCGGTGCCCAGAGTGCTGGTGGGGTACAGCTCCACAGTGATGGCGCCGTTGGAGGCGGCCTCGATGCGGGACTTGAACTCCTCCATGGTTACGTTCTGCTGGTGCTTGCCGCCAGTGGGGGTGCCCAGGCGGATGGTGTAGCTGCCAGTGATTTCGGTGTCACTGCCGGGCTGGGTGCTGTTGCCGGGGTTTTCGCCGGAGCCGCAGGCGCACAGCAGCAGGGACAGCGTCATTGCTGTGGCAAGGATCAGGGCCAGTTTCTTTTTCATCTTAATTGCCTTCCTTTCATACCGGTCTCAGATGGTAGTGGTCAGGCGCAGCCACCCTGAAACAGGACGTGCGGCGGCTTCGCCTGTTAAAAATCTATCAAAAAAGAAGGGTCGATTCATTAGAGCATTTGACAATATTTTACCGACGTCCCCGGCGGGATTATTGTAGGATTTGCAAATTGTCTTCATCTTACTCCCAAAAGGCGGAGACAGCCGGCCTGGGGAGATATGCGCTTGCCGGTTGAAAACGGCGGGAATACAGGTTATACTATGGGCAGAGGCTTTGTATGACGGCGGATTTTGCCACTGTCCCGAAGAAAGGAGCGGCCCGATGCTGAAAATATCCCTGAATATGATCTTGGACTGTCTGGAAGGGCTGAAGGTGGAGCCACTGTTTTCCACGGAGGACGACCTGTTTTTCAGCGGTCTGCGCCTGTACGAGCGGGGGCAGGACCAGCTCTTGCCGGAAAACATCTATATGTGCCGGGGAGAGGAGCTGACCGGCGAAGCGGCGGACAGCGGCTGCTGCTTTTTGTGCGTTTCCCCTATGCCGGAGGATATTCGAGAGAAGCTTGGGGGCAGGCAGCTTGTGCTGGTGGAGGGAGAGGAGGCCGGGCTGGCTCGGGTATTCAACCTGGTGCAAAGCTTGTTCACCGACCTGCGGGAATGGCACCAGGCAATGCACGTCTCCCTCATCCAGAACAACGACGTGCAGGAGCTGATGGACCTGAGCGAGAGCGCCATCGGCAACCCCATTGTGCTGGGGGCCCGGGGCTTCAAGCTGCTGGCTCACACCCGCCATATCGAGACGGACGACGAAATTTACAACGAGCTGGTGTCCCATGGCTACCACACCCGGCAGAGCATTGAACGGCTGACCAAAAACCGCCAGGTAGACAGCATCAAAAAGGCCAGCGTTCTGGATATCACCTTCCCCCTGCCCCAGATGACCCGATACCAGACTGTGACCAGGACCTTTTACATGAACGGCGTGCCCTTCGCCTATCTGCGGATGATTTGCAGCAGCTACCCGCCCTCCAAGAGTCTGGCGGAGCGGTTCAGCCTGCTGTCCGAATGTGTGGAGCTGTACCTGCACAGCCGCTATTCTGAGGGAAGCATTAACAAATATATGTACGAGTACGTGCTGGTGGAGCTCATCGAGAAAAAGATCAGGGACGACGAGCTGGACGAGCGCATCCGCTGCGTGGGGCTGCGCCGGGATTCGGAGTACCAGCTTTTGAAGATTATTTTCCAGGATGAGGCCAACACCTCCCTGAGCTATGTGCTGGAGCAGCTTCTTACTACCTTCCCGGAGGCCCGGCCCTTTGCTTACGACGGGGATATTGTGATGCTGATGAACTACGAGAGCAAATACCGGCAGGCGGAGGCCCGGAAGAGCAGCCAGCTCAAGCTGCTTGGGGATTTTCTGGACTATCACAAGGCATACTGCGGCATGAGTACCGTGTTCCGCTCCCTGATGAACGTCAGCGACGCCTATGTTCAGGCCACGGTGGCCATCGAGATTGGGCGGAAGCTTCAGCGAAAGGGGGTTCCAGTGCCTGACACCGGGGACGGTTGGGTGTTCGATTACCGGGACTACTACATCTACCACCTGATTGACGCCTGCGCAGATCAGGTGCGGTTGGGCAGCCTGTGCGACGGGCAGCTCCTGGCCATCCGGGAACAGGATGAGCAGAAACACACCCAGTATGCCAACCTGCTGTATACCTATCTGATGAGTGAGTGCAAGCCCACCGACACCGCACGGGCGCTGCATATGCACCGCAACAATGTCATCTATCATGTGGAGCGGCTCAGTGAGCAGCTTGGGGTTGACCTGGAGGACCCGGAAACCCGGCTACGCCTGCTGCTGTCCTTCAAGGTAATGGACCTGATGCAGTGTCTGCCGCCGCTATGACCGGCAAAGCGAACGAGAAAGGAAGGGAACGTTATGAGAGAACTGAACGCCAAAGCCATTGCCGAAGCTGTGGCCCGGCTGTGTATCCGAGCCAATACCTGTCTGCCCCAGGATGTGAAGAACGCCATAGCCCGTGCCCGTCAGGAGGAGGATTGGCCTGCTGCCCGGGAAATCCTGGACCGCATCATCGAAAACAGCAGCATTGGAGGTGGCTTTCCCATCTGCCAGGATACAGGGATGGCCTGCGTGTTTCTGGAGGTGGGCCAGGACATACACATCGACGGCGACCTGTTTCAGGCCGTTAACGAGGGGGTGCGCAGGGGATATGCAGAGGGTTATCTGCGTAAGTCTGTGGTTGGTGACCCACTGGAGCGGGTAAACACCGGAGACAATACCCCTGCCATGCTTTACACGGAGCTGGTCCCTGGCGAACGGGTGGCTGTCACGGTGGCCCCCAAGGGCTTCGGCAGCGAGAATATGAGCCGAATCGCCATGCTCAAGCCATCCGACGGATTAGAGGGAGTCAAGCGCTTCATTCTGGATACGGTGGAGCAGGCGGGGCCAAACCCATGTCCCCCCATCGTGGTGGGGGTTGGCATTGGCGGCACCTTCGACAAGTGTGCCCTTCTGGCAAAAAAGGCGCTGCTGCGGGAGTTGAATGCTTCCAGCCCCCAGCCCTTCTATGCGGAGTTGGAGCGAGAGTTGTTGGAAAGAATCAATGCGCTTGGCATTGGCCCCCAGGGGTTCGGTGGGCGGACCACTGCTTTGGCGGTCCACATTGAAACTATGCCCACCCACATTGCAGGGCTACCCTGCGCCGTGAACATCAACTGCCATGTGGCCCGCCACGCAACGGAGGTGCTTTGATATGACCAGATCTATCACCGCCCCCCTTGACGCCGGGACCGCCCGCTCCCTGCGCTCCGGGGACAGCGTGCTGCTCAGCGGAATCATCTACACAGCCCGGGACGCGGCCCATAAGCGCCTGTGCGAGCTGGCGGCAAGGGGAGAGCCTATGCCCTTTCCTATGGAGGGGGCCGTTATTTACTACGTGGGGCCTACGCCCGCCCGTCCCGGACAGCCCATCGGCTCCGCCGGGCCCACCACCAGCTACCGCATGGACACCTACGCGCCTACCCTGTTACGGCTGGGGGAGCTGGGCATGATTGGAAAGGGTAAGCGGGGTGCAGAAGTCATCGAGGCCATGAGGGAGACCGGAGCGGTATACTTTGGGGCCATCGGCGGGGCAGGGGCTCTGCTGGCCCGGTGCGTCAAGTCGGCGGAGCTGGTATGCTATGAGGACCTGGGGGCGGAGGCCGTCCGGCGGCTGGAAGTAAAAAACCTTCCCCTCACCGTGGTCATCGACAGCTTGGGAAACAACCTCTATGAGACAGGACGGGCCGCCTATCTGGCCCAGCGGCAGGAGGAGACTTCCTGAAAAATCCATATGGAAAAACCGGCGGCAGGTCTTTGGGCCTGCCGCCTTTTCACTGGCTAAAAGCTGTAACTGAACTGTAATTATTGCGTTGTTGACAGTGTCGACTGGTGTACCATAGTAAGAGCCTGTCCCGGAATTAGACGTGCATGGGTAATGCAGTCAGATTTTACGCTGGGCAGGGCGATTTGGCGTAGGAATACTTTGCCGACAGGAGGAAAATGACATGGAACCAAGTAAACTGACGTCCAGCGAATGGAGCGTGCTTGCGTGTCTGTGGGAGGACAGTCCCCGCACGGCCATGCAGCTCTCCCCTGCACTGCTTGATTGACAGAATGCAGTAGTATACATTATAATACGTGAAACTGGCCGGGGGCCGGCAATACATTGACTGGGAGATGAACGGCATGGGTAAAGTGCTTTTGGAGGTCTGCTGCGGCAGTGCGGACGACGTGATCCAGGCCCACAAGGCGGGGGCGGACCGGGTCGAGCTAAACAGCGACCTGTTTCATGGTGGTCTGACTCCTACGATAGGGGAGCTGATCGTGGCCAAGCGGGAGACCGGGATGCAAGTCATGACCATGGTACGGCCAAGGGAGGGCGGCTTCTGCTACACCCAGGCGGAGTTCGACACGGCGGTGGAGGATGCGAAGCTGCTGCTGGCCCACGGCGCGGACGGCCTGGTGTTCGGGTTCCTCCATGCGGACGGTACGCTGGACAGGGAGCGCACCCGGATATTGGCGGAGTTAGCCCAGGCGGCAGGGAGGGAGACGGTGTTCCACCGGGCCATCGATGTGGTTCCAGACTGGCGGGAGGCCCTGGACTGCCTGATCGGGCTGGGGGTGACTCGGGTACTCACCAGCGGGCAGGAGCCAGATGTCTCCCAGGGGACGGAGACCGTGAGGGAGATGATCGAATATGCCGCCGGACGTATCCAGATTTTGCCCGGCGCGGGCATTACTGCCCGGAATATGGACCGGGTAATCGGGCAGACCGGATGCAATCAGATCCATCTTGCCGCGCATATGGCTCAGACCGACCCGTCTGTGCGAAACAACCGGGCCATCTATTTTGGCGGCTGCCTCTACCCGCCGGAGGACCGTTTCAGCGTGGTCGACAGCGGTTATATCGGCGGAATGGTGAAACATTTGGCGCGTTAAAGCAGGAAAATTTGCAAGTTGAAACAGTTTTTCAGGCAGCGGAACAGGGCGGAGTAGAGGGGAGCACAGAACGCTCTGGAGGGGACGTTTTCTGTGTGGATGACCGAAAAATGTCTGAGGCGGCGGGAAATCTGTAATTGCATATTGACACGTCAAAAGATTGTGGGTATAATATCTTAAGAATTGTAAGTAGGATTTTAGGGCCTGCAAAGCGATTTTAATGAAACTGTTGGGTGCAGTTCTTGCAAATTTCAAGGCTCGGTATGGGGGTCAACCGGCGGTTGAGTGAAATAATCTGCTGTTTGCAGGCTGCTTTGACGCTATACAGCATTGAACGGGGCTGCCCCGTTCGCCGTCCCCCGCAGGGGGACGAAGGGATCTTAGAAGTGTTGGATCCCGGTAAATCCGGTTTAGCCTGTGCAGAATGGATGGAACGGTCTGTTTTGTTCGGTTAAATATAAAAATAAAACAGGAGGATAATTATGAAGAAGATTTTAAGCCTGGTGCTGGCTCTGGCCATGGTTCTGAGTCTGTTCGCCTGCGCGCCCAATGCAGACAACAACGAGAGCCAGAACCCTGTCCAGAACAGCGAGCCTGCGGGCGACGAGAACTCTGCGGCTCCCGTGGAGCCCGGCGAGTTCACCCCGCTCACCTACGACTATGAGGAGCTGTTCGATCCCGCTATGGGCGAGTTCTATGAGATGTACAGCGAGGCCCGCCAGGAGCTGGACGACATGGACCTGCGTTATGCCAAGATGGCTCTGGCCGAGGGCAAGCTGCTGGGTACCGGCATGATGCTGCCCGATACCGCCAAAGGCGGCAGCTACGCCATGAGCCGCGTGGCGCCCCGCACCGTCAGCGGCGTGCTGTACGGCAACGACTCCGACCGCTTCCATCAGGCCATTCTGACCACCGAGCTGATCAAGGCTTCCGACCGTACCGCCATGGTGGACAAGTGGCGCGAGGTGGAGACCGCCGACGAGTATGAGGCGTGGGCCAAGCAGTACCTGGTGGACCAGGGCTACACCCTGAAGGACACCTACAACTACATTTACAGCTCCGACCCCATTACCTGGGATATCTTCGCCAGCTCCAACGCCACCGAAGGCGAGGTGCTGGTCAACACCTTCGACGGCCTGATGGAGTACGATATCAAGGATACCCTCCAGCCCGCGCTGGCTGAGAGCTACACTGTGTCCGAGGACGGCCTGGTTTACACCTTCAAGCTCCGCGAGGGCGTTATCTGGACCGATTCCCAGGGCCGCGAGGTCGATAAGGTGACTGCCGACGACTTCGTTGCCGGTATGCAGCACCTGATGGACGCCAAGGGCGGCCTGGAGGAGCTGCTGTCCGGCGTCATTGTCGGCGCTACCGGCTACATCGGCGGCGAGATCACCGACTTCTCCCAGGTCGGCGTGAAGGCCGTGGACGAGTACACCGTGGAATACACGCTGGAGGCTCCCACCCCCTATTTCATGACCATGCTGGGCTACTCCATCTTCGCCCCCATGAGCCGCAGCTACTATGAGTCCCAGGGCGGCAAGTTCGGCAAGGAGTATAAGACTGAGGACTCCGGCCGCACCTACGGTACCGGCCCGGACCACATCGCCTACTGCGGTCCCTACCTGGTGACCAACGCCACCGCCAACAACACCATTGTGTTCCAGGCCAGCCCCAGCTACTGGAATGCCGACAAGATCAACGTCAAGACCCTGACCTGGGTGTTCCAGGACGGCAGCGAAGTGACCAAGACCTACACCGACCTGAAGTCCGGCGTGGTGGACGGCGCCAGCCTGAACTCCAGCACCATTAAGATGGCCCGTGACGAGGGACTGTTCGATGAGTATGTCTACACCAGCGCCACCGACGCCACCAGCTACTATGCTTCCTTCAACCTGGCCCGCCTGATGTTCCACAACTACAATGACCCGGCCAAGCTGGTCTCCACCCAGAGCCACGGCAGCGTGGACGAGATCCTGGCTGCGCGGAAAAACGGCGAGGAGGCCAACACCTCCGACATCGAGGACGACGCCGCCCGCACCCATATTGCGGTCAACAACCGCCACTTCCGTCTGGCTATGATCATGGCCCTGGACCGCGGCGACTGGAACGCCCAGATCTACAGCGACGAGCTGAAGTTCAACCCCATGCGCAACACCTATGTCCCCGGTACCTTCGTCCACATTGAGAACGAGGTCACTGTGGACGTCAACGGCACTCCCACCACCTTCCCCGCCGGTACCCAGTACGGCGAGATCGTTCAGGCTCAGATCACCGCTGACGGCCTGCCCATCAAGGTGTGGGATACCTCCACCGGCGCTGAGGACCCCTCCACCGGCTTTGACGGCTGGTACAACCTGAACGCCGCCAAGGAGCAGTTCGAGCTGGCCAAGCAGGAGCTGGCCGCTGTGGGCGTTGAGGTCTCCGCGGAGAACCCCATCCAGATCGACTTCCCCTTTGCCGGTCAGGACGAGCACTACGCCAACCGTGCCCAGGTGTTCGTGAAGTGCATGAACGAGGCGTTCGGCGGCGCGATTCAGGTCAACCTGCTGGAGGGCGCCAGCTTCCAGGAGATGAACGATTCCAGCTACTTCCCCGAGTCCGGCGCTGAGATGAACTTCGACTACACCATAGCTTTCGGCTGGGGTCCCGACTGGGGCGACCCGAACAGCTATCTGGATCAGATCTTGCCTTACGGCGAGGGCTTCATGCAGAAGGGCTTCGGTCTGTGGTAAGCAGGCCGTTCTGAAAAGGACCTTGTAATACTGCGCGTGCAGGAGAATGGTGCGTGCCATTCTCCTGCACGCATATCAGGAGCGGATTCTATCTCCCTTACGGGGGAGGAAACGGAGTGTCAGAACTCTGAATATTACCGTTTCCTCCCCCGTGAGGGGCGAAAAACGGAACATTAGGTGTGTGAACGATTATGGGAAAATACTTAGTGAAACGCTTGCTGCATGGTGTGGTATCGGTCGTTCTGGTTGTTGCTATCGTAATGATAATGATCTACAGCTTGCTGGACGAGCGGCAGGTCTTTGTGGGCGATTCGACGTTTACTAAGACCAGCCTCAACGCCCGGACTGCATATATGTACTCCAAATGGGAGGAGTTCGGGTATCTGGACTATGTGACATTTGCGGACTATATGAACGACCTCACCTACAGCGGTGAAATTGACGAGGAGACCCGTGCGGCTGCGGTATCTATTGGCCGGACGGAGGAACAGGACACCGAGCTGACCCACGAATATGTGGAGAAGTTCAAGGACTATTATGAATCGCAGGGTTATACGACAGTGCGTTTGAATGCCGTCACGCAGGGCAAAAACAGTACCCGTCTGGCGGCTGGCGGACAGCAGCAGTTGTTTGTCTACAAGCACATTCCGCTGTATCAGCGTATGCTGACGTACTTCACCGGGCTGCTCAGTTTTGACAATATCCACTATGTAGAGGAGGATATTGGGGAACGTGGGCTGACCTTCACATTGCATGATCCGCTTGCGGGAGGCAAGTTCGCTCCGGCAATTATCGGAAACGGCACGTATCACAAGTACCTCTTTTATGTTGACTCGGTTTTTCCCTATATTCACCAGAATATGGTATCCATCAACCTGGGTACGTCTTACACCGTAAACAACGGCGTGGATGTATTTACCACCATGACCAGGAGCCAGGGCTCCTATGTGCAGAGCACAGTCACATTCCCGACGGGGTTTGTGGAGAGCAGCGCCGATGATTTGCATACGGCCACATACCGGGCGAATTCCAGAGAGGGGAATCCTCTCAACGAGGCTCGATTTACGGATGATTATACCAATGTGGCCACAATTCGAGGCGGTATGTCGAAGGTAGGCTACTCTTTTGTAATCGGCATTATTTCGGTTGCGCTTGCCTATCTGCTGGGTGTGCCGCTGGGTATTCTGATGGCCCGTAAGAAGGACAAGCTGATCGATAAACTGGGTACGGTTTATATTGTGTTCATCATCGCGGTGCCCTCGCTGGCCTATATCTTCCTGTTCAAGGCCATCGGCGGCAAGATGGGTCTGCCCACTACCTTCAATATGGATTCCAGCAGCAAGCTGATGTTTCTGCTGCCCATCATTTCACTGGCGCTGCCCTCTGTGGCAAACCTGATGAAGTGGATTCGCCGGTATATGATCGACCAGATGAACTCGGACTATGTGAAGTTTGCGCGGTCCGGGGGCCTGTCGGAGGGAGAAATCTTCTCCAAGCATATTTTGAAAAATGCTGCCATCCCCATTGTGCAGGGCATACCGGGTAGTGTGCTGGGGGCGCTGGTAGGTGCGATCATCACAGAGCGTGTGTACGTGGTTCCCGGTGCCGGCAACCTGCTGACCGAGGCCATCAATAAGTATGATAACGGTGTTATCGTAGGCGTTACGCTGTTCTACGCGATATTGTCCGTGGTATCCATTATCCTGGGCGATATTCTGATGGCGACAGTTGACCCGAGAATTTCGTTCTCGACGAAGGATAGGTGAGTGCGCAATGGATTATGATTTGAGTAAATATGGGACTGAAAAGGAGCTGTTTGCCCCGGTGGAGCACAGCGGCCTTGAGTCCGAGAAAATTACAGCGCCCCGGTATTCCTACTGGCAGTCCGTGTTCCGTGTGTTTTTCCGCAATAAACTGAACATTGTCATCCTGAGTGTCCTTGTGCTGTTGATTGCATTTGCGTATATCTATCCTGCCCTGACCGAATATGGCCGTTATGACAATTTGACGGACCCCAACGCCAAGCATTTATCTCCTGGAGCCGCACTTCAGTACTTTGGCTGGAGCATCAAGTGGATTCTGGGCAGTGGGGCTTCCGGACAGTCCACCTTTGACGCGATTTGGAACGGTTCGAGAATTTCCATTTCTTTGGCGTTTATCTGCGCCGCGATTAACATGACGGTAGGCGTGCTCGTGGGCGCGATTTGGGGCTTCTCCAAAAAAGTGGACGTTATTATGATGGAAGTCTACAATACTATCGGTAATGTACCCTATATTCTGTTGATTTCTGTGATGGTGATGCTTTTTACCGCCAGCTTTTGGACTATGGTATTTGCGTTGACCATTACCGGCTGGCTGGGGATTGCGTTTTTTATCCGAACGCAGGTGGTCATTATTCGTGACCGGGAATATAACCTGGCCTCCAGGTGTTTGGGGACCTCTACGATCAAAATCGCCATGAAAAATATCCTGCCCTTTATGACCTCCGTCATTGTTACGTTGCTGGCTACAGAAATTCCCTCTTATATTTCCTACGAGGTGTTTCTGTCCTACATTGGTATGGGTCTTTCCGATATGTCTCTGGGCCGTCTGATTTTCGAGGCGGAAAGCGCCATGGTTACGCCGGGGTGGGAATTTGAATTCTGGAGTCCGGTGGCGATTGCGTCCATCATCACGGTTGTGCTCTATGTGATTGGTCAGAATCTCGGTGATGCATCTGACCCCAGGACACATATGTAAGGGGTGGCCGCTATGGAAGAGAAAAATGTATTGCTGTCCATCAAGGATCTCGAGGTCAAGTTCCGCGTCCGCGGAAGAATTCTGACGGCCATCCGCGGAGTTTCTCTTGATATTTACGAGGATGAGTCTATCGCTATCGTGGGTGAATCTGGTTCCGGTAAGTCCGTGTTTACCAAGACCTTTGCAGGTATGCTGGATTCCAACGGTTTTATCAGCAATGGACACATCATCTTTAACGACGCAGAGCTTGCCGATACGGTAGTGGCGCTGAATGGAACGGCGCACAAGATCATCAGCCATGTGGAAAACAAGCTGAATGAGTACTCCAGCCTGGAGCTGGGGGCGGCTACCTACCGGAAAATTCTGGAGCTGGAATCGGAAAAGAAGGAAAAGAGTGGATTGAGCAGCGAGGAGCAGGCCCAGGCGGAGGAGGAGCTGAAGGAGCTCCAGGCTAAACGGGCAGATGCGTTCAATTTGAAGCAGACGCTGGATTCTGCCCAGGATAAGGAGCAAATTAAGCAGGTGGCTCAATCTATCCGCGAGTACGATGCGCAAATCAAGGAGTTGAAAAAGCGCGGTGAGCAGATGGCTAAGGATAAGGCTCACGCTGTTTCGGCAGATGCGGATTATATGAAGCGGTATCGTGAGAAGCTGGCTGCGCTGAATAAACAATACGAGCAGGAGACGAAGGGAAAGGTTTCCGATGAGGTCATAGTGCGCAACCGGATTTTGGCAAAGGAAGTCTATTTGTCTGTAGGCCGTTACAACATCAAGCGGCGGATGCAGGCGGTGTCGAATTTGTTGAAAGCGCTTAAAAAGGCCATGCAGTTTGGGGTGGACCTTAACGATGACGCTCAGCGCAACGCAGTGTTTGACACTGTGACCTTCCGGGTGCGTTATCTGGACGAGACAGCGGAAAAGCTGCACGGCACCTGCGTGCTGAACCTGGCCAATATGAAATATTCCAAGGACTGGAGCCAGGTCCGCGGTCGCCGGATTGCCACCGTATTCCAGGATCCCATGACGTCGCTGAATCCCATTATCACCATCGGCAAACAGATTACCTCCATTATTCTGAAGCATCAGGACTGCACCGAGGCGGAGGCCCGGCGGCGGGCATTGGATCTGATGCACAAGGTGGGTATTCCCAACGCTGCCGCCCGTTTTGACGACTATCCGTTCCAGTATTCCGGTGGTATGCGCCAGCGCATCGTCATCGCCATCGCGCTGTCCTGTCAGCCCAAGATTCTGATTTGCGACGAGCCGACCACCGCGTTGGACGTTACAATTCAGGCTCAAATCCTTCAGCTCATCAAGGACTTGCAAAAGGAATTTCACTATACCATCGTGTTCATCACCCATGACCTTGGGGTAGTGGCCAACATTGCCGATCGGGTGGCGGTGCTATATGCCGGTCAAATCATTGAGCTGGGTACGGTTCGGGAAGTGTTCTATGACTCCCGCCATCCATATACCTGGGCGCTGCTCTCTTCGCTGCCTCAGTTGGCGCAGAAGGATACTAAGCTCTATTCCATTACTGGTACACCACCCTCCCTGTATAACAACATTGTGGGCGATGCGTTTGCGCCAAGAAATCCCTATTGCTTGAAGATTGACACCGTGCTGGAGCCTCCCATGTTCCAGGTCAGTGAAACGCATTTTGCCAAAACGTGGCTTTTGGATCCCCGTGCGCCCGAAATTGAGAGGCCGGAGGGTATCCAAGATATCCACGAAAAGCTGATGCGGGCATTCAATATTTAAGGAGGGTCGGAACGTGAGTCAGGAAAAAATGAACGCGTCGCGGTCCGGCATCCTGCCGGAGCATGGACCGCTGGATGAAAACGGCAGAGAAATTCTGTTGTCGCTGAAAGATGTTGATATAACGTTTGGCAAAGGCGACAGCGCAGTTAGGGCAGTGCAGGAGGCGTCCTTTGATATTTACAAAGGTGAAACGTTCTCTTTGGTGGGCGAGTCCGGTTCCGGAAAAACCACTGTGGGACGTGCTGTCATTCGGGTTAATCCCCTGGCCAAGGGCGAAATCCAGTATAAGGGTGTGCGTATTTCCGGAAAAATTCCCCATGCGCTTGACCGGGAAGTGATCCGTAATATCCAGATGGTGTTCCAGGACCCGGCGGCGTCGCTGAACGAGCGCGCTACGGTGGATTACATCATTTCGGAGGGGCTTTATAACTTCCACCTGTTTGAGAATGAGGCGGACCGAGTGCATAAGGTGGAAACCATGATCGAGGAGGTGGGCCTGCTCCCTGAGCATCTGACCCGGTATCCCCATGAGTTTTCCGGTGGACAGCGCCAGCGTATTGGCATTGCCCGTGCCATGGTCATGGAGCCGGAGCTGGTAGTTGCGGACGAGCCGATTTCTGCTCTTGATGTGTCTATCCGTGCCCAGGTGCTCAACCTGATGAAGAAGTTCCAGGAGGAGAAGGGGCTGACTTATCTGTTCATCGCCCATGATCTGTCCGTAGTGCGCTTCATCTCGGACCGGATCGGCGTTATTTACAAGGGACGCATTGTGGAGGTGGCAGAGGCAGAGGAGCTGTTCAACTTCCCGTTGCATCCCTACACCCATTCGTTGATTTCCGCTATCCCGATTCCCGATCCAGAGTTGGAGAAAAACAAGGTGTTGTATACCTATGACCCAACTGTACACGACTATTCGGAGGATAAGCCGGAGTTTGTGTGCGTTGGTCACGATCACTATGTGTATGGAAATAAAAAGGAAATTGAGGAGTACAAGGCTATCCGGGAGAAGGATATTCCCCTCAAGCCTATTACCATTCGTGACCCCAATGCTCCGAACGAGGCCCATAAGGAAGCGGAGGATTCCAGCGTGTCTGAGGAGGAGTTCCTGATTCATCCGGCCCACGACACAGGGAGCATTTGGTACAAGATATTGTCTTTCTTCCTGCCTGTTCTGGGATTGATTGCTATGGTTGTGTTCAACCATTTCCATCACACCAGGAACGCTAAGGCGTGCAAGAAGGGAGCAATCGCCGGTCTTATTACCTTGGCAGTCATTATTTTGATATTCCTGCTCCTGATTGCGTTGACGGTGATTTGAATTGGGCCGGACAGTGAAGGACAATAGGGATCTGCCCCATCCCCGCCCGGTCAAAAAGATAGAGCTTTCTGCGGACAATACAAAACGGCGGATTATTGCGGCGGTTCTGTTTCTGCTGATTGGTGCGGTGGCGCTGGCCTATGCGTTTTTTAACCTGATTACTCCGGAAGCGGGATGGCAGGCCATTGAGGTCAGCAGCTCAGCGGGTGTTACCTGCGCCGATGAATTCGTATTTCTCTATGAGCTGGGCAGCAGCGGGGCGGCGGTCCAAGCGGAAAACCGTGCTGTTTCAATGCTCTATACGCAGGCGGCGCAGAAAGCATACCAGTTGTTTAACAGCGACGAGCGATTTGACGGCGTTACCAATGTATATGACATGAACCGGCAGCCCAATCAGGTTTTGAAGGTTGACGAAACACTTTACCGGGCGTTTAATACAATTAAAACGGATGGGGACCGGACTATTTTTCTTGGTCCAGTTTATGCCCGGTATAATGATCTGTTTTTCTGTGAGGACGACGCACAGCTTATGGATTTTGATCCCCGGCTCAGCGAGAGTGTCCGTCAGGAGTACAGTGAGCTGGCTGCCTTTGCCGTTGATCCCACAGCCATCGATTTGCAGCTTTTAGGAGAAAATCAGGTACGTCTCTATGTGTCGGAGAATTATCTTGCCTATGCGGAGCAGGTGGGTATCGTAGACTTCATTGATTTTTCATGGATGAAAAATGCCTTTATTGTGGATTATTTGGCCCAGGTGATGACGGAGCATGGCTATACACATGGTTCCATCTCCAGCTATGACGGTTTCCTTTGCAACCTGGACGACAGGGATACCCTGTATTCCCTCAATCTGTTTGATCGTGTAGGCGGGGTTATTTATCAGGCGGCGTCCATGGAGTATGTTGGGGCAATGAGCGTGGTGTATTTGCGTGATTACCCCATCAACGATATGGATGAACTGCATTACTACGAGTTGCGCAACGGCGAAATCCGCACACCCTACTTGGACGTTCAGGATGGGTTGTGCAAGAGTGCAGTGGGCGATTTGACCGCCTATTCCAGGACCTTGGGCTGTGCCGAGATATTGCTGCAAATCAGTCCGATTTATATTGCGGATGAGTTCCAAAAGCAGGCGCTTGATTCGTTGTCCGAAAGAGAGATTTATTCGATTTACTGCGAAAACCAGGTGATTTTTGGAAACGACCCGGAATTGTCTCTTACCAGACTGTACGAAACAGACGAGCTCCATTACAGTGCAGTGCAAAAATGATATGGAAAGGGCCGCGCTTTTAACCGATTGAAACGGCTGGAGGCGCGGCCCTTTTGTTTGCAGAAGAGGAGAAACATTGAATTCTCAATGCCTTCAACGGCTTGAACCTCTATAAAATTTGTGATATAATATTAAACTTCTCCAAAGTTCGGATGCGTAAAAAGAGGCTGGTTTTAAGGCCACAGGGGGCGGAAAACGATGCAACCCAAAAGGCAGAAGAAACAGACCGGTGTTTTTGCCATAGTGGGCATAATTGTGCTGGTGGTGCTTATTGTTATTGCAGTAGTATGGGTGGTAGGCGATGGCAAAACAGGCACAGGTCAGACAGCTTACATACTGGAGAAAATAGGGGTGAAATCTCCGGAGGCGCTGTATAGGTTTTTGGTTCAGATGGTTGTAGTAGCAGTTACGGTGCTTCTGGCATTTTTGATACTGGGGCATCGGTCTAAGAAAAATGCAAGGATTATTCTGGATCAGGAAAAGGTGGACAAGGACCGGCTTATGGCTGCGATTGCCCAGATTGAACGGGAACGGACAGCAATGGAAAATATCCAAGCGGCCTTGGGATCCGGTCCCTGGAGCATGGAGTTTAACGAGCATGGAGAGATTATCTCCTGCGTCTGGACCGATGTGTTTCGAAATATGCTGGGATACGAGGGTGAGGAAGATTTTCCCAATAGGCTGGATTCCTGGTCGAATTTGCTGCATGAAGAGGATAAAGAGTATGTGATGAAGGAATACTGGGACACGGTAAGAGACTACACCGGCCAGAAGACCTATGATGTAAAATACCGCCTTCTCACCAAAAATGCAGGGTGGAGATGGTTCCATGCGGCTGGCCGCTTGTCCAGAAGGGAGGATGGTTCTCCGGTTACTTTTGTAGGCTTTTTTATAGATATTGATGATAAGAAGAGGATGGAGGCAC
>CATJRT010000064.1 GCA_949742895.1 uncultured Eubacteriales bacterium
ACCCCTGGGCCTGCTCCCTGTCCGCCGTCATCGCCGAGCACTACTGCTGCCAGGCGTACCGGAGCCGGATGCCTGGGCGGAAGGTCGTCACCGTCGGCCCGGTGGGCCTGGAGGACGACTTCGAGATCGCCAAGCGGATTTTCCTCTATGCCTATGACTGCGTGATCTCTGCGATCAAGCACGACATCAAGAAGGACCCGCTGGACCCGCCGGGCACCTACCGCGAGCGCTGCAACGCCTACGGCTGGGGCTTTGTCCAGGGTGTGGACGCAGCCTTCCGGGAGCAGGAGGAGGATCACAAGGACTGGGGGCTGGTGCTGGTCGTTCCCCAGGCCGTCACGGATTCCATGAAGGATATGGGCAAGAAGTCCTCTTTCGGTAAGGACAAGAATAACCACGCTGCCGACAAGGCCGCAGGATTCCAGGAGGGGCGGAAATTTGACCCGACCCGCCGCGTGGCGGGCGAACCGGAGCGGATGGCGTTAGGGGGTGCCTGCTGATGAAGTGCAAGCACTGTGGAGCGGAGATCATCCGCATCCAGACCATGGGTGGCCCGGCTGTGTGCTGGGCCACCTACACCCACTACTGGCCGGTCCGGGATGAACACGCCCGGGAGCTCTTGACGCCGAACGGCGAAACCGTTTACGGGAACCTGACTGGCGATATCCAGGAGGCCGTTGGCCTCGGATACCTGCCCCACACCTGCGGCCAGCTCCCCGTCATCCTCAAGGGCCGGGATAGCTGGGACCGCCCGGTGTACGAGGACCCGAGTGGGCGGCTGCTGGTGGACGTGGCCCCGCGCAAGGACTGGAAACCGGACATCTGCACCAAGCAGGGGAACGCCTTCGACGGCGAGCCATGTGACCCGGTGGAGAGCGACTTTGACTTCATCCCCTATCGTGACACCTGGTACTGAGTATATCACTTCATCACCCAAAAAACAAGCCAAATAAATAAGGTAAAGGAGGAACCAAACATGAGAACCCCCAACCGGACGAAGCCGAAGACCGACTTCGGCATCGAGGTCCGCATCTTCACCGCGCAGACGGGGATGAACATGAAGGAGCTGGCCGAGAACGCTGGAGTGAAGTACACCACGTTGGTCGAGACGACCACGGGCCGGTGTGCCGGGCGGCAGCTCATCCCCGCCGTCCGGCGGTACATGAGCGACTACCAGCGGAAGGAGGCGTGAGCCGTGGAGCAGGTCAAAACCGCCCGGGATATGTTCTACTTCGTGGAGGATGTCATGCGGCTACTGGGCTACTCCAAGAGCAAGAGCTACAAGATCATCGCCTCCCTGAACCGGGAGCTGGAGGCAAGCGGCGTCTGCGTCTGCGATGGCCGCATCAACAAACGCTACTTCGACAAGCGGTACGGATTCACCGATCAGGAGCCCAAGACGGGTCGCCGCGTGTCAGCGTGAGGAGGGAAACAGCGTGGAAACAAGATACCTAACCGTCAAGATCAAGCCGAAGCATCGCCCCCGCCGGAAGCGCCCGAGCGGCTGGACGATCTACACCCGCCTGTCGGTGCTGGCCCTGGCGGCGATGATGACCGCCCGGCTGGTGCTGCTGATGATCGACGTCATCCAGGCCGGGGGTGATACTCCTGGCGCCGTTGCCATTCCGCTCTATGCGGCGTGGCTCATCTTTACCGGCTGGAAGCTCAGGGAGTGGATCGCCGGAACTACTGGAAAGGAGACTGCGAGATGCAATACCGAGAGTGCCCCTGTTGCGGGGCCCACCTTGACCCCGGTGAAATCTGTGACTGCCGACAGGGAGGAGGCGACGGGGTGAGAGAGAAGACCATGCGGGACCTGGAGGGGGCCCGGGATTTCTGCGATGTCGTGAAGCCCGGCGACGCTGTGGCGGTCGAGATCGTGGAGGAAATGCGGGACTGTCTCCCACCCACCACCAACCGTGCGAGCTTGATGCAGATGGGCGAGCCCTATAGCCACCGCCTGAACCATAAGACCGGCAACTATGAGCCGACCTACATCACCTTCCAGCGCCGCGACGGCCAGTGGTATTTCTGTGGCTGCTGCTTTGAGGATGAAACCGAGGAACCCCCGAAACCGGCGGGTGCAACCGCCTGAACATCGAAAGGAGATAACTACCATGTACCGCTACTACATCGCCAACCAGAACGGGAACGGCGAGTTGTCCTACCCGGACACCATCTCTGCGACGGACCTCTACCTCTACGGCCAGAACGGCGTGAAGTTTGACTGCGTGGGCCGCACGATCTTCGGCTATTTCGAGAGCCCGGAGGAGCTGGACCAGCGGCAGATCGCGTCCTACGGCCTCATCGAGGGCCCCGTCCCCACCTACTACCCCATCAACGAGGAGCTGGCCCGGCGGGCCAAGGAGATGATGAGCTTCTACGACTACAAGCAGGGCAGTAAGACCGCCGCCTACCGCCGGGATGTCGATGAAGTCTCCATGATCGCCCACCTGCACAAGAAGCGCGTGGACCCCATGTACCATGAGAAGATCGACTACCTGGCCGACCTCTATGCCAAAAAGCTGGCGGAGAACATGAACAACGACAGCGCTATCGGAACCCGCTGCGCGTCGGTCATGATCGCAGGACCGGCCAACTTCCCCGTCCGCAAGAAGGAGAAGCAGGTGGCGGCCTGGGACCGGAACAATGAGGAGTGGAAGCACATCCGGGGGCTCATCGACAAGATCAGGGGCGTCGGGACCGGCGGAATCAGTGGAGATGACCCGAACGCCCTGGAGAAGCTGCGGGCGAAGCGGGACAAACTGGTGAAGCACCAGGAGCTCATGAAGGCCGCCAACGCTGCTATCCGGTTGAAGGACACCGAGGAGGGCGACCGGCGGCTGGCCGAGCTGGGCTTCGATGACCAGGAGATCGCGGAACTGCGGAAGCCGGACTGGTGCGGGCGCGTCGGCTACCCGAGCTTCGAGCTCTCCAACAACAACGCCAACATCCGCCACATCGAGGGCCGCATCGCGGAGCTGGAGAAGCGGGCCACCGAGCCGAGCCCGGAGGGCTGGGAGTTTGACGGCGGCAAGGTCGTCATCAACCAGGAAGTGAACCGGGTCCAGATCATCTTCGACGGGAAGCCGGACCCCGACGTCCGCAGCGAGCTCAAGGGCGAGGGCTTCCGCTGGGCCCCGTCTCAGGGGGCGTGGCAGCGACAGCTTACGGACAACGCCCTCCGGGCCGTCAAGCGGCTCAAGTGCGTGGCCCCCTCCGCCTGAGAAAATAGTATCACGGAAAGGAGTGGATTTGAGTGCCTGCGACAACGAAAAAAGCGCCCCCCGCGTATCTGCGGGAGGCGCGTGTGAGGGCTGGATTTGTCAGCCGGGGAACGGCGTCCACCGCCGTCCCCTTCTCCCCGGAAACCATCGGACGGCATGAGCGCGGGGACGTGGAGATCGAGCCTGCGGACATAGTGCTCTATGCAGAGCACTACCAGAGCCTGGACATACTGCCCCGGTATTGCGCCGAGTGCCCGGTGGGGCGGGCGATGGGCAAGAGCGCCACAGATCGGGAGCTCCCCCACGCCACCCTTCGCATCCGGCGGCTGATGGCAGAGGGGCAGGCGGTAGCCAACCGCCTGGAGGAGATCGCTTTTGACGGCGTGATCGACCCGTCTGAGCGGAGCGACTTCGCTGACGCCTTGGCCTTCCTCCGAAAGCTGGAGGAGAGTATCAACGACATCATGTTAATTGGCCTGGGAAATGGGAAGGCCGCCCCCGGTGCAACAGGGGCGGCCCAAAAGCGCAGAGATAACTAACCTGCGCTTATGGTACCATTTTTCCGACTGTCTGTCAAGCAGAAAGGAGAAAAAGAATGGATTATAGTCAAACCATCGTGCAGCTCAATAAGTTCCCGCCGGACAAGTACAACGTGTTGGTCCCCGTCACTACCATGCAGGTGGCGTCGAACCTCCAGCGCATCACCGTATCGGAGGTCCAGCTTGACATCCGGCAGAACCAGGACAACAAGGGTCCCAGCAAGGACATCTACTTTGAGCGCTCCAGCGGGGCTTATGCAATCACAAAGGTGGGCGGGATGAAGTTGGCTGCCGCCGCCAATATCAGCATCGTGGACACCACGCCGGAGAGGACCGAGGGCTGCCAGCGCTGCATCGAGATGGCCCGCGCCACCGGCAAGCCCCGCGTCTGCGGCAACTGCGAGCACGTCCATGACGTGGCCGTCACTGTCACCATCCGGGTGCCGGAACCGTCCGGCGGCTTCCGGCTGATGAAGGCCACCAAGGAGATCGACTGCATCCTGGAGGCCGCCGGGATGGATGGCGGCATGAACAGCAAGCGATACCAGCGCTTCCTTCCCCACCGGACGGCCATAGCGGAAAGCAAAGCGTTCATGCGGGCAATCAGGGCGGCCCTGGGCCTGGCCGGTACATACCAGTACGATGACCTGCGGAAGCCCTTTGTCGTGGCCCGTGTGGTCCCCAACTTGGACGCACCGGAGATCAAGCAAGCCCTGGCCGGAAGCTACCTCCAGTCCATGGGGATGCTGTTCGAGATGCCGGACCAGCCGGGGGCTGCGGCTCTGCCCGCCCCCGCCGCCGCTGAGGCGGTCCCCGCCTTCCCTGATGAGCAACCGGGACAGCTCCCGTGGGAAGAAGCCCCGGAGGAGCCCCCTGACACCTGGAGCGATAATGGCGACTATAACGGTTGGGGCGACCCGCCTCCGCCCCCTCCGCAGCGGATCACCTGCTCCCGGTGCCGACGGGAGATCACCGGCGGACAGTCTGGGAAGGGGCGGGCCTGGACCCCGGAGGACATCGCCGGGTATAGCCAGCGGACCTTTGGCCGGGTCCTCTGCCCAGAGTGCCAGAAGATCGGGAAGGGAGGTCAGCGGAGATGAGAGACGATAACATCGACTTCACCTGCGACACCGAGGATTGCCTTTACTGGCAGGACGGCGTCTGCCAACACCCGGCATCAATCACCATTCAGGAGCATTGTTGTGTGACCTATGAGAAAGCGCCTGATGTGGAGACGGTGATCTCTTTTGCTGAAAAGCGGCTGGAGGAGGAAGCCCGCGAGCCGAACGGCGGGGATTGCCGCTACTGGGCCGCATACCTGGACGGGGCGCGGGCCCAGGCCAAGGAGGACGCGAAGAAGGAGGAGAACCATGATTAGAGTGCTTCATACTGGGGATGTCCATTTAGGGGACATGGCTGGGCCAACCAAGGATGGCGTCAACCTGCGCCGCCTGGATACCCTGGCCTGCATGGACC
>CATJRT010000065.1 GCA_949742895.1 uncultured Eubacteriales bacterium
CAGCAGGGTGTTCTTCAGCTCCTCCGGGGTGCGGCAGAGCGTTGCGCCCTCCCAATTTTGGGTCTTGTCGTCCCATTCCATCACGGTGTGCCCATGGGAAGACACAAGGACTTCATACCTGGTATCCTCAGATAAATAGTCGCTAAAAACAGATAATACCTTTTCAAAAGTCAACATTTTTGCCCCTCCTTATGCTGTTTTGGATAGCTTATCACAGCGCCGGGAGAATATCCATCACTTTTCCCAGACAGCGGCAGGCAAAAACAGCTTGCTGACGATTCGTGATTCAAATCATTTGAGGTACATCTTTCTTTATGACGATCGATTCCTTCTCAAAGGTGTGATCCTCGCCCCAGACTTCCAACGAAATCGGTTCGTTCCCGGTATGATTCACGATCTCCACCATCCCCGGCGTCACCGTCACCGCCAGCCTCTGCCCCTTCCACAGCAGGGTGTAACTCAGCTTTTTCCACGCTTTCGGCAGATTGGGGCTGATCCTCAGCTTGCCGCCCAGCATCCTCAGCCCGCCGAAGCCCTGTACCACGCACTGCCACAGCCCGCCGTAGCTGGCGGCGTGGATGCCCGCGTCGGAGGAGTGGGGATCGGCGTTGTCCAGGTCGATGAGGCAGGCTTTCCGGAACATCTCATAGCCCAACTCCGGGTCGCCGATGTCGGAGGCCAGCACGGAGTGGGTGGACAGGGACAGGCTGGAGTCGTGTAGGCAGCGGGGTTCGTAGTAGTCCCAGCTGGCCAGCTTCACCTGATGGGGGAACAGCTCCTCCAGCAGCAGGAACAGCACCATCACATCCGCCTGCTTGGACACCTGGATCTTGGTGATCTGCTCCTGGTTGTAGTCCTTGTAGATGCCGCCCACGTGGGCCTGCTGCTTGTACTTGCTCAGGTCGATGTCCCGGAGGGTCAGGTAGGTGCTGTCCTGGGGCAGCACGCCGTTTTCGTTGGGCTGGGTGAGGAAGATGTTGTCCACCTGCTCTGCCCATTTGCTTTGGAGTGCCGCCAGCCCCAGCTTTTCGTCCAGTCGGGCGTACAGCTCCGGCTTCTCCTCCTGGAGCATTTTGCTGTACTCAATGGCCTTTCCGATGCTCCACCACACCAGATAGTTGGTGAAGGCGTTGTCGTCTACGTGCTCTTTGTACTCGTCCGGCCCCACCACGTCGTTGATGTGCAGTTTGCCGTCCTCACCCGGCTCCAGACGGCTGGCCCAGAATTTGGCGCAGTCCAGCATCAGCTCGTAGCCGTGTTTGTCCATGAACTCCTGGTCGCCGGTGCATTGGTAGTACTGCCACACCCCGTAGGCCACGTCAGCGGTGATGTGGATCTCGATGAAGCCGCTCCAAACTTTGATGAGCTGGCCCGTCACGATGTCGGTGCCCATGTACTCAGGCGTCACCTCGCCGTCGTCCAGCCACGCGCTCTCCCAGGGGAACTGTGCCCCCTCGCAGCCGTTGTGCGCTGCCTTGGCGTGGGCTCCAGGCAGGGACAGGTAGCGGTACTCCTCCAAACTCCGGGCCACCTCGGGCATATTGAAGATGAAGTAGGGCAGGAGGAAAATCTCTGTGTCCCAGAAGGTGTGGCCCTTATAGCCCTCCCCGGACAGGCCCTTGGCCCCGATGTTCATCCGATTGTCATGGGCGGGGGTCATGAGCTGCATATGGTACTGGGCGAAGCGGATGGCCAGCTGGTCGAAGTCCGGGCCGTCGATGGTGATGGGCGTCCGCATCCACACCTTGTCGAGCCAACAGGCGGCGGACTCCGCCAGCAGAGCGTCAAAGCCCTCCTTCTCGTCCGCTTTGAGCTGTTCCAGGGCGTGGGCCTGGAGCCGCTCCTTGGTGTACCCGGTCAGCTCCTTGTCCCGACTGGTGAACACATTGGAGAATTTCTCCAGCACCACCGTCTGGCCTGCCTTTACCTCCAGGGAGAACTTGGAGAACATCCTCCGGCGCAGGATGTTGATATCGCTTTTGGGTTGGATTTCCGTTCCATCCACATAGAAGCGGTGGGTGGCGTCCAGCACGAAGGTGATGCCGGACTGGATGGTTCTCGGGGTGTATTGCAGGTGTTTCTTGTCGTAAAACCGTGTCTCCCCCTCGGTGAAGTGCTGGGAACCGTCGCAGGTGGTCCGCCCGTCGATGCCGGACTGGATCGTGAGGACGGCGTCCTGGTCTGGGATGATGGTCACCCGGGCAGCGATAGTGTGCAGCCGCTTCAGAGACACCATGCGCTCAAATTTCAAGGTAAATTTTTCTCCCTTTGGAGAGGTCCACTCCACCTCCCGGGTGAGCAGGCCGTTCTGGAGGTTCAGGGTGCGGTGGTAGCTGCGGATGGTGCCTTGGGTCAGGTTGAAGCGTTCTCCGTTCAAAGTGATCTCAATGTTGGTCACGTCGGCGGCATTGGGCAGTTCGGTGACCTCCTCCTCCGAGAAACGGTCGAAGGTGCCCGCCACCAGCAGGTCCCGGGTCTCCCCTCGGTACTGCTCCTCGGTGGCGGAGCGCAGGCCCAGGTATCCATTCCCCAGGCAGAAGTTGGCCTCCACCTTCCCCAAGGCGGTGGGGTCAAACCTGGTCTCGATGATCTTCCACTCGTTGGCTTTGCTAAAATCCAGCATAGTGCTTCCCCCTCTATAAAATCATTTTTGCGCAGCCGTAGATACCTGCGTCGTTGCCCAGTTTTGCCAGAACGAAGGGCGTGTTCTGGAAAACGTGAAAGGCGTATTTCCGATAGTAAAATTCGATCTTGTCCAGTAGGACTTCCCCGGCGTTGGACAGCCCGCCGCCGATGACGAATACCTCCGGGTCTGCCGTCCCCGCTGCCGCGGTCAGCGCCCAGCCCAGGCGTCGTCCCAGCCCGTCCAGCAGGTCCAGGGCCAGGGTGTCGCCCTGCCTCGCCGCGTCACACACGTCCTTGGCAGTCAGATCTGGGCGGACTTTCAGGGCAGAAACGGCGTCCAAATTCTCCGCCAGCGCCTTTTTCGCTTGCCGCAGCAGTCCCGTGGCGGAGCAGTATTGCTCCAGACACCCGTGCCCGCCGCACTTGCAGCGCTCCGTCTCGCCGGGTTCCACGCAGAAATGGCCGATTTCCCCGGCCCCGCCGTTGACGCCATTGATGATCCGGTCGTTGACCACCAGACCGCCGCCGATGCCGGTGCCGGTGCCCAGCGTCACCAGAAAGGCGCTGTGATGTCCCTGGGCTCCACCCTTCCATAGTTCGCCCAGGGTGGCGGCGTTCACGTCGTTGGACACCCGGGCTTTCCGCAAACCGGGCTCCAGCCGGAGCAGTTCCTCCGCTACATGGAACACGTCCCAGCCCAGGTTGACGCAGCCCAGCACGGTGCCATTGTCCCCCACCGGGCCGGGTACGCCCATGCCGATGCCCTCAACATCGTCCCAGCAGATACCCTTGGTCTCCATTTTGGCTCGAACGGTATCCAGCACGTCCGGCAGCACAAAACTTCCATTTCCCTGTGTTCTGGTGGAAATCTGCCACTTTTCCAGCAAGGTCCCGTCCGTCTGGAACAGCCCCAGTTTGATGGCTGTCCCGCCGATGTCCACACCAAATGCGTAAGGTCTCATAACTTTTCGCCTCCAAACAGCGGGGCCGCCGGGGCAGCGCCCCAGCGGCCCGTTTGAGCGCAGATTTGGTCCCCCTTGCCAATCAGGGCAGGATGTTCAGCAGGTCGGAGAAGGACTTGAGGTCGTAGTCCTCCAGCCCGCAGCCCTTGGCGTCGCCGAACAGGGCCAGCGCCGTCATGCCGCCCGCCTTGGCCGCCTCGATGCCCGCTTTGGCGTCCTCCACCACGGCGCAGTCCGCCGGGTCGATGCCGATTTTCTGGGCCGAGATCAGGAACACCTCCGGGTCGGGCTTGGAGCGGGTGATGTCGGTGCCGTCGGCGATGGCGTCGAAGAAGTCACCCAGGCCGATCTGGCCCAGGATGAACTTGGTGTTCTTGCTGGAGGAACCGATGGACAGCTTGTAGCTGCGGCGGCGCAGCTACACCAGGGTGTTCTTCACCTCGCCGGTGAGGTCGGCGGGGCTCATGTTCTTCAGCAGTTCCTGATATGTATCGTTTTTCTCGGTGGCGAAGGCTTCCTTCTCCTCCTGGGTGTACTCCTTCTCAGACCGTTCCAGGATGATGTCCAGGCTGGCCATCCGGCTGACACCCCGCAGGCGGTCGTTGATCTTCTCGTCGAAGTAGATGCCCAGACGGTCCGCCAGAGCCTTCCACGCCTGGTAGTGGAAGCGGTCCGTAAAGCAGATGACCCCGTCCAGATCAAAAATAACCGCTTTTTTCTCCAGTTTCATGATGATCCTCCCCTTTATTTATTGTCGGGCATGACCCAGAACTTCATGGTGGGATAGCTGATGATAACCTGCATCAGAATGTTCACGATGTTGGCCAGTGTGGGGGCCACACCGGCGGGCACTCCGATGTTGATGAACAGCGCCTGGCTGTAGGCGGGCAGGGCGGCGGACAGGATGACCAGCACCACCGCCAGGATGATGAACTTAGGCACCGCTTTGCCGAAATCGGCGTTGGACTTGAATACCAGGTTCTTCTGAACGAAAAAGTTTACCGTCTGGGCCGCCGCCGTAGCTACTAGAAAGCTGAGAAATCCGCACAGCATCAGGCTTTCGGCGGTAGTATAATTGAAAATGAAAAACTGGAAGGGTTGCTCCTTAAAGGCGGTGAACAGGAGCGTAGTGCCCAACCACATCACCACGAAATTGGCAATGGTGGCTACGTTGGACAGAATGTTGAATTTGATGAACTCCCACAGGGTGGGGTGCTCGTCGATCCATTTTTTGATGCCGCCCATGTCAATTCCTCCCTATTTCTCTTTGTTTTGGTATTTATCCTCTTTGTACTCCAGCATATAGTCCAGCTTATAGTTAGGCGAATTGGCCGCCTTGCGCTTCTTGCCGGAGCGGAAGAAGCCGCCGATCACCCGGCCCAGGCCCTTGAAGAAGTGGTCGTTGCAGATGGTCAGGATGCCCTCCGCCATTTCCATGGTACACATACCTCCGGCCATCTTGGCGATGCCCCGGAAGGGCATATTGTAGATAAAAGTGATGTTCAGATCCGGTTCGCCCTTCTCGATGCTCTTGTTCAGCATATTGGTCATGCGGCGGTACACGAACCGGGCCAGCCCGCTCTTGGCGTAGTACAGCTGGCAGATGGCGTCGTTCATGTCCAGCGTGCCGCTCCAGTGCCCGTCGGGGATGGGCCGGCCCAGCAGGGTTTCAAACTCGGCGTCGGAAATGTTC
>CATJRT010000066.1 GCA_949742895.1 uncultured Eubacteriales bacterium
CTGGCCGATCCCCATGCGTTGGACGGCGTTGACGTGGTGCTGAACGTGGGCGACGGCGACACCGCCCATACCGGCGGTGCAGCTTGGGCCGACCCGAAGGTGTCCGCTGCGGTCAAGAAATTTATTTGGAACGGCGGCGGCTTCATCGGCGTAGGCGAGCCCTCCGGCCACCAGTATCAGGGCCACTATCTTCAGCTTGCCTGTGCGCTGGGCGTGGAGAAGGAGACGGGCTTTACCCTGGGCTACGACAAGTATAACTGGGAGGAGCATCCCGGCCACTTTATCCTGGCGGACTGCGCCGGAGAGGTGGACTTCGGCGAGGGCAAAAAGAGTATGTACGCCCTGGAGAGCGCGGATGTGCTGGTCCAGCGGGACAAGGAAGTCCAGATGGCGGTGAACGGCTACGGCTCTGGCCGGACGGTGTATATCTCCGGGCTGCCCTACAGCTTTGAGAACAGCCGGGTGCTGTACCGCTCCATCCTGTGGTCCGCCCACGATGAGGACTGCCTGCACAAGTGGTTCTCCTCCAACTACAATGTGGAGGTCCACGCTTTTGTGGAGAGCGGGAAGTTCTGCGTGGTGAACAACACCTACGAGCCCCAGAGCACCACCGTTTACAAGGGCGACGGCTCCAGCTTCCCCCTGGACCTGGCCGCCAACGAGATCCGCTGGTACGAGATCTGATAAAACGCTTCCGCTCTTTCAAGCGTGGTGCCGCAACGAAGTTTTTATGTATGGCAGGGCTGTGGCTGAAACGGGTCACAGCCCTGCCTTTTTAGGGAAGGACTGATTAAATCGACAATAGCGATTCGAGAGAGGTTTTTTACTGCTGCGAGGCGGGATTTCGCAGGAATAATTGTGTTTATTTCAAGAAATCGCAACGAATCTGCGGCAAAAAATATCCGCGAAGCGCCGCAGACACATTAAATCAGTGCTTCCTTAGGCTTTTCCGTGCTTTCCGCAACTGCCCTCAAAGGAGAAACGATTATGAGCCTGTTCACCAACAAGACCCTGCTCATCACCGGCGGCACCGGCTCCTTTGGCGCCGCCGTTCTGCACCGCTTCTTGGAAACGGACATCGGGGAAATCCGCATCCTGTCCCGGGATGAAAAGAAGCAGGATGATATGCGCCATGAGTTCCAGATGAAAATGCCTCAGTCCACCGGTAAAATCAGGTTCTGCATAGGCGATGTACGGGATTACGCCTCCATCTCCGGGGCGTTTCGTGGGGTGGACTATGTGTTCCATGCTGCCGCCCTGAAGCAGGTCCCCTCCTGCGAATTCTATCCCATGGAGGCGGTCAAGACCAATGTCATCGGCGCAGACAATGTCATTGACGCCTGCGTGGCCAACGGGGTCAAAAAGGCGATTTTCCTCTCCACCGACAAGGCTGCATACCCCATCAACGCTATGGGCATGAGCAAGGCTATGATGGAGAAAAACGTAATTGCCCGTTCCCGTCAGATGCTGTCCGGCGATCCGGTGCTGTGCCTGACCCGCTATGGCAACGTGATGGCTTCCCGCGGCTCAGTCATCCCCCTGTTCTGCGGCCAGATCGGGGAGGGCCGGAGGCTGACGGTCACCAATCCCACTATGACCCGCTTCATGATGACGCTGAACGATGCGGTGGATTTGGTGCTCTACGCCTTTGAGCATGGCAAGCAGGGCGACCTGTTCGTCCAAAAGGCGCCTGCGGCCACCATCGAAACGCTGGCTCAGGCTGTGCTGGAGCTGAAAGCCTCTGACTTGGGGTATGTCTGTATCGGCGCCCGGCACGGTGAAAAGCTGTACGAGGTGCTGGTCACAAGGGAGGAGATGCTTCGGGCTGAGGAGCTTCCCGGCTTTTACCGTATCTGTGCGGACAACCGCGACCTCAACTACGACAACGCTATCAGCAAGGGCGGTAAGGCCCTTGAGCGGCTGGAGCAGTACACCTCCCACAACACAGAGCGGCTGGATGTGGAGGGGATGAAGAAGCTCCTGCTCAAGCTCAGGCTGTTTGGGGGCCGGTACTGACATGAGAAGCTGCCTCAGCCTGTCTCGAAACGGAGCGTTGCTTCCGGTATTCTTTTCGCCATTGACTTGCCCGGTTCCAGCGGATACAATAAAGGAAGCGCAGATTAAATGCGTCTACGGCATCTTGCCGATTGAATCAGTCCTTCCTAAAAACGCATCGCAGAGGGGGCGACGGTATGCGGAAGCTGGCATGGTTTTCGGTTGGCTTTGCCGCTGCCTGCCTGTTTGCCTGTTACGGTGTGCTGGGCGCGGCGTCCGTTGTGGCCGCCGCCGCGCTGTGGGTGCTGAGTATGTTGCTCTGGCAGGCCGTCAGGCCCCGGCCCGGCGAGCCGCCTGTTTTTTTGCGCCGCCCGGAGAAAACGGGAAAGCGCCCCCGGTATGTGCTGTATCAGCTCTCCCGGCGAAGCGCGGCCCTGTGCCTGGGCGGACTGGTGGCGCTGGGGTGGTCGGCGGGATACGACGCAGTGTTCCGCGTCCCGGCAAAGCGGTGGGTGGGGGATGAGGTAGGACTGTCCGGCGAGGTGTCCTCCTATCCCGGAAGCACCTCCGTCGGCGGCTGGTCCGTGAGCGTCCGCCTGGACGGCGGCCCCGCTGCCCCGGACGTGCTGGTGTACGGCGCTGCGGACTGGGGCGGGCTGAAGCCCGGAGACCAGGTGTCGTTTTGCGCCCGGGTGACGCCCTCCACGCGGCTGTATGGGGACGAGACCACCTACTACACCGCCAGGGGCGTGTACCTGCTGGCCTACTGCAATACCCCGCCGGAGGTGGTCCCGGCGCAGGGCGTCCCCGTCCGGTACTGGCCCGCCCTGTGCGCACGGGCCCTTCGGGCTGGCATCAGCGCGGCATTCGACGAGACTGCCGCGCCCATTGCCATTGCCGTCACCCTGGGGGACAAGTCCGGGCTGGATGAGCAGCTCTATTCCGCCCTCAGCCGGACGGGGCTGATGCACACGGCGGCGGTATCCGGGCTGCACATCTCCCTTCTGGTGGCGGCGGCGCTGGGCCTGCTGGGGAACCGGCGTAGCGTAGCGCTGGCAACCGTTCCCCTGCTGCTGCTCTACGCGCTGATGGCGGGCGGCACGCCATCGGCCCTGCGGGCGGTGTTCATGCAGGCCGCGCTGCTGGCCGCGCCGGTGCTCCGGCGGAAAAACGACGGGCCGTCCTCCCTGGGGCTGGCCCTGCTCATTTTGCTGCTCCAGAATCCCTTTGCCGCTGCCAGCGTCAGCCTACAGCTCTCCTTTGCTGCGGTGGCGGGCGTTATGCTGGCCACGCCAGCCCTGTCCCGGCGGATGCTCCGGCCTCTGTGGAGGCTGCGCCGGAGGCTGGAGGGAAGGCGGTGGGGCCGCCGGCTGTGGAAGGGGATTGCCGCCGTCCTGTCTGAAACAGCGGTCTGCCTGGGTGCCATGCTGTTCACCGTGCCGCTGATTGCCCTGTACTTCGGGCGAATCACCCTGATTTCCCCGCTGTCCGGTATATTGACGCTGTGGGCGCTGTCCCTGCTGCTGGTCTGTGCGCTGTTTCTGGGTGCGTTGGCCATTTTTCTGCCTGGTCCTGCGGCCGTGCTGGGCACGGCGGCGGGCCTGCTGGGGCACTTCGCCCGGTGGATAGCTCTTGGCCTGGGGAAGCTCCCCTTTGCGTCCCTGAGCGTGGACAACCGCTATTGTCTGATTTGGCTGGCGGCGGTCTATCTGGCGCTGCTGACGGGGGCAGTGGGCCGGGAAAAATTTCCCCGCCCCGCTGTCCCGGCGGTATCCCTGGCCTTGTTGCTGTGCGCCGCCGTCGGATTGGGCAGGCTGGAGACGAACCGGGCCGATCTCACCGTGACCGCGCTGGACGTGGGGCAGGGCGCATCTACCGCCTTGGTGTCCGGCGGACAGACGGCGTTGGTGGACTGCGGCGGCAGCGGCTCCAGCAGCCCCGGCGACGTGGCTGCCGACTACTTTGCGTCCATGGGCCGCTTCCGGCTGGACCTGCTGGTGCTTACCCACTTCGACAGCGACCACTTCAACGGCGTAGAGCAGCTCTTTTACCGCATGGAGGTCCGACGGGTGGCCATACCGGGCAGCGGTGTGGACCCGGCGGACGCCGCGCTGATTGCACAGATGGCAGAGCTGGAAGGTGCGGAGCTGATTGTGGTGGACGAAACCATCCGGTTCTTTCTGGGCCGGGGGACGCTGACCCTGTTCCCGCCCCTGGGCGAAGGGACCACCAACGAGTCCGGGCTGTTCGCCCTGTGCTCGGCGGACGGCTTCGACGCCCTCATCACCGGGGACGCGGACGCCTATGTGGAGAAAATGCTGGTGAAATACTGCCCTATCCCCGATATTGAGCTGCTGTTGGTGGGCCACCACGGCTCCAAAAGCTCCACCTGCGCGGAGCTGCTTTCGGCGGCGAGGCCGGAGCTGGCCGTCATTTCGGTGGGATACAATTCCTACGGCCACCCGGACCCCGCCGTGCTGGAGCGGCTGGAGGAGGCCGGCGCGCAGGTTTACCGCACCGACCTGGAGGGGGCCGTAAGCGTCGCCGTCCGGGACGGGAGGGTGCGGATATCTTGACATGAGGGAGTGACGGCCATGCCGCCCAAAAAGAGCAAAACGGACAACACCGCCATGCGGGAGCTGAAGCAGGCCATCAAGGAGGGCGTCCCCCAAAGCCTCTACCTGTTCCACGGGGAGGAGGCGTTTTTGCGGGAACACTATCTGGGCGAGCTGAAAAAGGCCCTGCTCCCTCCTGGGCTGGAGGACTTCAACCTCCACACCGCCCAGGGCAAGGACTGCTCGGTGGAGTGGATTGCCCAAGCGGTGGACTGCCTGCCCATGATGAGCGGGCGCACCCTGGTGGAGGTCACCGACTTCGACCTGTCCGCCCTGGGAGACAAGCAGCGGGAGCGGCTGATGGAAATTCTGAATGAGCTGCCGGAGTATTGCTGTCTGGTGTTCGTCTACGACCTGCTGCCCTACAAGCTGGACGGGCGGTCCAAGCTGGCGGGGCTGTTCAAGGAGCGGGGGGCCCTGGTGAACTTCCAGCGGCA
>CATJRT010000067.1 GCA_949742895.1 uncultured Eubacteriales bacterium
CAAGGATGGGGAAGTGTCGGACCTCTCCCTGCCGGAGCTGTTTTAAGGGAGGGCTGGGGTCATGGAGTTTTTTGGTTTGATTGCATTTTGCATGGTCATTGCCCTGTACAGCAAGGTACACCGCTTAGAGCGCATCCTGCGGGCCAACGGCCTCCGCCCCGGCGGGACGGCAGGGCTGGGGGAGCAGGTGCGCAAGCAGGTGGGCCGGACGGTGGAGCTGACACTGGAAGCCAATGACGGGGACATCATGGGCAAGCAGTGCCGGGTGCTGGATGCCGACGAGACGTGGGCGCTGGTGCGGGCCAATGAGGGGAAGAAGAGCGAGTGTGAAACGCTGATTCGGCTGGACAGCGTGAAGCAGATCAAAGTGAAATAGCGCTGAGCGGGCGGCTGCGAGGAAGCTTGGAGCGAAGCGAGGACAAAAGTCCAGCCGCCGCGCAGCGGGGCGGGTTTTGCCCAAGTCGGAGCGAAGCCGTGCGTCGCGAACAGGCGCAGCGTGGATACATCAAGTGAGGTAGCTATGGACATTTCCCTGCATTACATCAAAAAAGGGGCGGGCGCTCCCCTGCTCCCGCTCCACGGCAACGGGGAGAGCGGAGCGTATTTCGCCCACCAGATGGACGAGCTTGCCCGGTACTTCACTGTGTACGCCGTCGATACCCGAGGCCATGGCCGATCCCCCCGTGGGACGGCGCCCTTCACCATCTCCCAATTTGCGGACGATCTGTTGGGTTTCCTGGACGAACACGCCATTGAAAAAGCCCGCATCCTGGGCTTCAGCGACGGCGGCAACATCGCCCTGACCTTTGCCCTGCGGCACCCTAGCCGGGTGGAACGGCTGGTGCTCAACGGGGCCAACCTGGACACGTCCGGGGTAAAGCCCTCCGTGCAGCTTCCCATCATGATAGGGTACAGGCTGGCCTCGCTGTTCAAGGCGCCCAAGGCAAGGGCCAACTCGGAACTGCTGGGGCTGATGGTGAACGAGCCCCATATCGATCCGAAGGGATTGGCCGCGCTCACCATGCCTGCGCTGGTCATCGTGGGCAGTAAGGACATGATCAAAGCGTCTCACTCCCGGCTGATCGCGGACAGCCTGCCCAACGGGCGGCTCGTTACCATCGAGGGGGACCATTTCATTGCCAATAAACAGTTCGGACCCTTTAACCGGGCGGTCTTGGGATTTTTGAAGGAGGAAACTCCATGAGCGAACAGTGGCTGGAGGTGACGCTCCCTGTCCCGGCGGAAAAGCTGGAGCGGGTGTGCGGTGTCCTCACCGAAAACGGCATGACCGGACTGGTGGTGGAGGAAGAGGGGGATTTCCTCCGCTTTCTGGAGCAAAACCGGCAGTATTGGGACTATGTGGACGAGGACCTGGCCCGGCGTATGAAGGGGGCCAGCCGGGTAAAGTTCTACGTCCCGGACAGTCAGGAGGGGCAGCGGCAGCTTCGGCAGTACCTGGCGGGGCTGGAGGAGTATGAGCCCCAGACCGTCTCCCTTAGGGAGGAGGACTGGGCCACGAGCTGGCAGAAGTACTACCAGCCCATACCTGTGGGAAAGCGCATTTACATCGTCCCAGACTGGATGCGGGGCCAGCCCGTCCCCGGCGGACGCACGCCTCTTTACCTGAATCCCGGCCTCACCTTCGGTACCGGGGCCCATCCCACCACCCAGCTCTGCCTGGAGCTGCTGGAGGAGGCGCTCCGGCCCGGGGACCGGGTGCTGGACCTGGGCTGCGGCTCGGGCATCCTGGCCATCGCGGCGCTGGCCTTGGGGGCCTCACAGGCAGTGGGTGTGGACATCGACCCCAAGGCGGCGGACGTGGCCTTTGAGAACGCGGCGCTGAACGGCGTGGGCCGGGACCGCCTGAGCGTGTACGCCGGGGACGTGCTCAGCGACAAAAAGCTGGCGGCGAAGCTGGAGCCGGGGCGGAACCGGGTGGTGCTGGCCAACATCGTGGCCGACGTCATCATCCCCCTGTCGGCGAAAGCCGGGGAGTTCATGACGGAGGATGGGGTGTTCCTCACCTCCGGCATCATCGACGGCCGGCAGGACGAGGTGCGCTCTGCGCTGGAGAAAAACGGGTTTGCCGTTGTCAGACATTTGGAGCGGAAGGGCTGGCATTGCTTTTTGGGAAGAAAACCGTGATATTTTACTTGTATCCGGCTGCAAACCGTGATATGATAAACGCAAATAGACTTGGAACGTTCCACATTTTTGCAGCAGGGAGAGATGGATATGGCGGTACAGAGCTTTGAGCAGATCGTGGAAAAGGCGAAGCAGTCCGGCCGGTGCAGCCGGGTGGCGGTGGCCGGGGCAGACGCGGAAAACATCCTGCTGGGCGTGTTCCAGGCCCAGCAGGCGGGCATTGCCGCGCCCATCCTGGTGGGCGATCCGGCTAAGGTAGAGCCTATGCTGGAGCGGCTGGGTCTGAGGGGCCGGGAGCACCGTATGGTCGCCATCCAGCCGGGGGAGGACCCGGTGCAGCGGTCCATCGACCTCATCCACGCCGGGCAGGCCGATATCCTCATGCGCGGCAGCACCCAGACCCGTGAGTTCCTCCTGCCCCTGCTGGACAGGAAAAACGGCCTGCGCACCAAGCGGCTCATCACCCACATCGACCTGGTGAGTATGCCGGAATACCCCAAGCTCATTGCCATCGGCGACGTGACCGTTACCGTCCGGCCCACCCTCAACCAGAAAAAGGACATCATCCGCAATATGACGGACACCCTGCGCTATGTGGAGGACGAGCAGCCCCACCTGGCCCTGCTGGCTTTGGTGGAGCAGCCCAGCTTTCATATGAACGACACCATCGAGGCCCGGGATCTGGTAAAGGAGCATGAACGCCGCCACATTGCGGACTGCACCCTGTCCGGCCCCATCGCCTACGACCTGATTTTGTCCAAGGAGGCAGCGCGGCTCAAGGGGTACGACAACCCCCTGTGCGGCGAGTTTGACGGCATCGTGGCCCCCTCTCTGCTGGCGGGCAACCTGATTGTGAAGGGCTGGCAGATGCACGCCCACGCCCGCACCTGCGGCGTCATCGTTGGGGCGAAGATTCCCGTGGCAATTACCTCCCGGAGCGACAGCGCGGATGTGTCCTTCCTGTCCCTGGCCTTCTGTAACGTGCTGCCCAGGGAGTGCCCCTATCTGTGAGGGCATATACAGCGTCCGCCGGTGGCGGGCGCTGTTTTTGTGTGTTTTTTTCGGTGGAAACGGTTGACAAATCGGGCTTCCGCCTATAATATAGATAAAGCTATCTATAATATAAGGCTGTGAACAGGACAAGTACCCGGTATACCGTCTCTCAGAGAGCCGCCCGTATGGTGTGAGGGCGGTGGGATGGGGCCGGGGAAGATCACCTAAGAGCCGCGGACCGAACGCGACTGTCCCAGACAGTTACGCCAGTAGGCTCCGCCGGGAGCGCCCGTTACAGCATATACGAGTGCCGTGTCAAAACACGGAACCGGAGTGGTACCGCAGAGGTTCGCGCCTTTGTCTCCGTCTGGGGACAGGGGCGTTTATTTTGTTTTGGAAGGGCTGTGTGATTTGTGCGGGAATGGAAGGACATCGACATTGAACTCGCAAAATATTTGCTGGAAAAAGTGGATGGGAAAAAGAATTCATGGACATATACCTACAAAGAAGTGGCCCAAGAGATGGAAAAACGGCTGGGCCGCCCAATAAATGCGCATTTCGGTTTGTCGCATCCCTTGGGATCGGTAGCAGAGATTTGTTTCGACCTCGATCTTCCATTGCTGACGGCATTAGTCCGACATGATGGAAAGAAAGAGAGTATTGGGGAAGGCTTTTATGGTATTGCGTGTGAGTTAAAGCCACAGTATAAAGAAGTGGAACCTTTTCAAGCATGGAAGCAAGAACTTGCGCAAATAAGGCAATGCGAAGATTGGTCAGCTTTGAGAAATTATTTGAATAGATTATAGGAGGACCTACCCATGGACTACAACAAGACCGTCCACCTGCCCCAGACCGATTTCCCCATGCGGGCGGGCCTGCCCAAGCGCGAGCCGGAGCTGCTCAACCCCGAGTGGGCGAAGATCACCTACAAAAAGCTGATGGACAAAAACGCGGGCAAGCCCCGCTTCGTCCTCCACGACGGCCCCCCGTACGCCAACGGCAATATCCACATCGGCACCGCCATGAACA
>CATJRT010000068.1 GCA_949742895.1 uncultured Eubacteriales bacterium
CCGCCACCGCGTCCATCCGCAAGGCGGACATCGACGAAACAAAAGATGTGACCGCCCCGACGGCGGCAGATGCGGCTGATTTGGTGTACAGTGGCAGTCCCCTGGCCTTGGTCAAGGCGGGTTCCGCCGAGGGCGGCACCATGGAATATTCCACGGACGGCATCAACTATTCTGCCAGCCTGCCCACCGGCACCAACGCGGGTAATTACGACGTCTGGTACCGCGTGAAGGGCGACAGCAACCACAATGACGTGGACGCTGTAAAGTTGAGGAGTCAAGTGACCATCACCAAGCAGACGGTGGACACTCCGAAGATTGAGTTCACGCCCAGCGGCGCGTCCTACGATGGACAGGAGCATAAACCCACTGTCACGGTGAAGGACGCCAATGGCCGCACCATCCCGGCGGCGGAGTACACCGTCGATTACGGCAGCACAAACTGGAGGGACGTCGGGCCCCACAAGGTCAAGGTCACCGCCAAGGGTGACGGCAACTACACCTTCGCCGAGGCGGAGGAGACCTTTACCATCCTCCCGGCGGGGCAAAGTCCGCTGAGCATCGTGGGCAAGCCCGCCAATGTCCAGTACGGCGATGTCTTTACCCTCAGCACGCTGGGCGGCTCCGGAGACGGTGTCGTGACCTGGGAAACGAGTGACACGAGTGTCATCGCGATCGATCAGCTGAGCGGCAAAGTGCGGGTTCTGAAGTCCGGCGGGCCGGTCACCATCACGGCCAGAAAACACGCCGAAGGCAGCTACGGCGAAACCACAGCTACCTGGACGTTCAGCGCGGAAAAGAAAGCGGTTACGCCCATCATTACCGCCAAGAACCGGGAGTATAACCCTGGCGATACCAGCGCCGAGTTGGTTGTCACCTGGAAGGACGGGGATCTGCTGAATGGCGACACCATCGCGCTGAATCTGACCGGCACGTTTGACGATGTCAATGTGGGGACGGGCAAAACCGTCCGGATCACGCTTAACGGCGCCCTGCCCGACGACGGCAAGTACGCAGTCACCATTCCCGCCACAACAACGGCGTCCATTACCCCCAAGGCCGCGACTGTGGACAGCATAGTGCTGCCAACTGACTTGAAATATACCGGCAGCGCCCAAAGACTGGTCAGCAGCAGTTTGGCCACCGGAGGAGATGTTGTTTATTCCACGAACGGCGTCACGTTTACCCGGACTGTCCCTACAGGGACGAACGCGGGGAGCTATACCTTCTGGTACAAGGCTCTGGCTGACAAGAACTATGAGGACAGTCCCGTGGCCGAGGCGACTGTGACCATCGCGCCGAAGCCGGTGAACGCCCCCACGATCGAGCTGGACCCGGACACCTTCGAGTACGACGGCACCGCGAAAAAGCCTGATGTGACAGTCAAGGACGGCAGCGTCATCATCCCAGCCAGCGAGTACACCGTCAGCTACAGCAACAACACAGCGGTGAGTACCGATACTGCCCCAGCCAAGGTTACCATCAGCGACGTCCCTGGCGGCAACTACACCGTCAACGGCAGCGAAACCTTCACCATCACAGCTGGCGATGCCAAGCTGACGGGCGCACCCCAGGCAAAAGCCCTTACTTACAACGGCAATCCTCAGGAACTTGTGACAGACGGCACCGCGGTCAACGGCCAGGTTGTGTACTCCCTGACGGGGAATGATGATTACACTCCGACCGTCCCCACGGGCATCAATGCGGGCACGTATTCCGTGTACTACAAGGTAAAAGGCGCGAACGGCGCTGCCGACACCGCCGCACGGGTGGTATATGTGACCATCCAGCCGAAGCCGGTCAACAATCCTGAGATCCTGCTTGACTTGGAAGAGGATACTGTCCCGTATACTGGCGCGGCGTATAGGCCCGACGTAGTGGCGGTTGTGGATGGCAATAAACCAATTCCTCCGACAGAGTATACAGTCACCTACAGAAACAACACGAAAGTGGGCACCGCGACGGTCTACGTCATAAGCAAGAGCAACAGCAATTACTCTATCTACGCCACAACGACGTTTGAGATCGTGAAAGCCGCGGCGAAATTTACCGCAAACCCGACAGCCAAAACAGGCCTGGCCTACAATGGCACGGCCCAGGAGCTTGTGGAGGCGGGTACAGTTGATGGCGGGACAGCCTTCTATTCGCTGGACGGCGTGACGTATTCCGGCGTGATCCCCACCGGGACCGAAACGAGAAAATACACCGTTTTTGCCAAGGTGGTGGGCGATTCTACCCACGCGGACAGCGATCCTGTCACGATTACCGCTGAAATCAAGCCCAACAAGCCGACAGACCCGAAGATTGTGCTGTCCGGCAGCAGCTTCAGCTACACCGGCGGTGAGATCAAGCCCACCGTCACTGTGTACGATGACAGCAACAAGGTGATCCCGGCCACGGAATACACGGTGAGCTACAGCAACAACACAAATGTGGGTACAAATGCCACTGTCACCGTTACGGGCAGCGGGAAGAACTACGGCTTTACGGCGACCGCCAAATTTGAGATTGTTAACGTAGGCCAGCCCCAGCTGGAGATCACAGGCAAGAAGGACGCCGTATACTACGGCGATACGCTCAGCCTGGGCACCACCGGCGGCAGCGGAAGCAGCGCGGTGAGCTGGACGGTATCCGGGCCTGCCGACAAACTCAGTGACGGACAGTTCAAGATCACGGGGAGCGGCATGGTCACCATCACAGCGACCAAGGCTGCGAGCACAGGCTATGCGGAAGCCACCGCCACGTGGACGGTCCCCGCCAAGGCGAGGCCGGTTACAGCCCTTGTGACTGCCGCGGATAAGGACTATGACGGCAAGACGGACGCCACGTTGAGCGTCGCCTATGACGGCCTGATGTCCGGCGAGGACATTTCCAGCGGCGTCACAGCAACAGGCCAGTTCACGGACGAAAGGGTGGGCACAGGCAAAACTGTTATCGTTACGCTTACTATCTCTACGGATATCAGCAAAAAATACGAGATCAGTTATCCCAAAACAATAACGGCGTCCATCACCCAGGCGCCGCCCGAGGTGACCGCCCCGACGGTAGCCGGACCGCTGACCTACAACGGCGCAGAGCAGGCCCTGCTGACAGGCGAAGGCTCCGCCACCGGCGGAAACCTGATGTATTCCCTGGACGGCGGCATCACCTACAGCTACACCGCCCCCAAGGCCAAGGACGCGGGCGGCTACGACGTCTGGTACAAGGTCGTGGCCAGCGATGACAACTACAAGGACAGCGCTCCGGCCAAGGTGGGAACGGTAACCATCGCCCAAAACACTGAGAAGCCCAGTAATGCCGCGTGCTCACCGGACACGGTCCAGTACAGCGGCACAGCGCAGACCCCGGCCGTTGTGGTCCTGGACAACACAGGCCGCCCCATCCCGGCGGAGGAGTATACTGTGACGGTGGTTGGTGGGCCCGCGATCGACCCGGGCACATACACGGTCAACGTCAAGGACATTAAGGGCGGCAACTACGAGTTTACCGAGACCTTGACTGCCAGCTTTGAGATCGTGGCGGTCAGCCAGAACCCCCTATCCATCACCGACAAGCCCGCCAGTGTCCACTACGGGGATAAGTTCATCCTGAGCGCGATCGGCGGCTCGGGAAGCGGCAATGTCGTGTGGAGCATTACGGGTAGCAGCGGTGTTGCGACGGTTAAAGACGGTGTGGTGACCGTAACTGGCACCGGCACGTTCACCGTCGAAGCATACCGGGCGGCCTGGGGCGGCTACGGCCAGTCCAACACGGACACCGTGACGTTCTACGCCGACCCGAAGCCCATCACGCCGGTGGTGACAGCCGAAAACAAGTCCTATGATGGAAACACAACAGCCACACTGACCGCGAAGTTCAAGGACGGCGACCTGGTGGGCAGCGATGCCATTACCCTCACCGTGGGCACTGGTACGTTTGAGACACCGGACGTGGGCACCAATAAGAAGGTGTCGATCGTACCGGGAACGGCGAATGGAGATACCGGGAACTATGTCATCACCTGGCCCGAAAGCACGACGGCGAACATCTCCAGGGTGAACGCCCAGTGGGTCCAGGAGCCGAAGGAGGTTGACAACCTGACCTACACCGGAAACCCGCAGGCGCTCCTTACCCCTGGTACCACACTTAACGGCATCGGCAAGGTGGAGTACAGCGCCAGCCAGTACGGCAGGTATTCCACGGATATCCCCACGGGCACCAACGCCGGGATGTACACCGTCTGGTACCGGGTGGCGGACGATGTGAACTATGTGGGCATCCCGGCGGCGTCCATCGAAGTGGAGATCAAGAAGGCGGAGCCGGTCATCAGCGCACAACCCACGGCCGTCGGCACACCGGGACAAAAGCTGAGTGAAATTCGGCTGGAGGGCGGCGCGACCGACACAGCGGGCAAGTTTGCCTGGGAGGATGGCGATGTCGAGGTTGCGAGTGGTACTAAGTATAATGTGATCTTCACGCCTGATGACACAGCCAACTATGAGACGAAGACCATTCAGGTCACTGTGACTTCTGCCGCTGACAGCGCCATCCCCAGCATCGTACCCATTGTCAACAACGGCACTACCGCCGGCAACGATGCGGTGCAGACCACCGTCCAGAACGGCACGGCCAGCACTGTGGTGAGTGCGGCGGCAGGCAGCAAGCTGGTCCAGGAAGCAGTCGAGAACCAAAGCGAAAGCATCGTCATCAAGCCGGAGGTCACCGGTGAGGTGACAAGGACCGAGGTCTCTATCCCAGCCTCTACGGTGAGCCAGATCAAGAACGAGACCAACGCGGCGCTCACCGTCTCCGCCCCTATCGCCGATGTGACCATACCAAACGCTGCCCTGGATACCCTGGGCAGCGCAGGCGGCACCATCAACGTCGCCACCGAGCAGGTGGACCAGGCGGTGGTGCTCACCGTGACCGCAGACGGCGAGCCTGTGGACAGCATCCCCGGCGGCGTGACCCTCACCGTCCCGGCGGAGGACGCCGGACCTGGCACCGTGGCAGTGCTGGTCCATGAGGACGGCACCCGTGAGACCGTTCAAAAGAGTATGGTGGAGGACGGCAAGCTCAGTATCCCCCTCAGCGGCTCCGCTACCGTGGAAATCGTAGACAACAGTAAAGCGTTCGCCGACGTCCAGTCCACCGATTGGGCGGTCGATGCAGTGGCCTTTGCAAGCGCCCGCGAGCTGTTCAGCGGCACCAGCGAGACCACGTTCAGCCCCAACCAGGCCATGAGCCGCGGGATGCTGGCGACGGTGCTGTACCGGCTGGAGGGGTCCCCGGACCAGGACGGGGCAACCACCTATGGCGACGTGAGCAGCGACGCCTGGTATGCGGACGGCGTTGCTTGGGCCGTGGAAAACGGGATCGCAAGCGGCTATGGTGATGGCCGGTTTGGCCCCAACGACAGCATCACGCGGGAGCAGTTTGC
>CATJRT010000069.1 GCA_949742895.1 uncultured Eubacteriales bacterium
AGGGGGCGGACGGAATGGCTGAACCCATTGTGCGCATCGCCCATTTAGATAGCTGGTATGGCAGGGGAAAGGAGCGCAGGCAGGTACTCCGGGACGTATCCCTGACCTTGGCTCCCGGTGAGGTGTTGGGTATTGTGGGCGAATCCGGCTCAGGCAAGTCCACCTTGGCCAAGTGTGTGCTGAGGATGGTGACTGATATCAAGGGGACGCTGGAGGTGAACAGCGGTTGGCCCCAAATGGTGTTCCAGGACCCCTATGGCTCCCTAAACCCGGCCAAGACGGTGGGATGGATTCTGGAGGAGCCTCTCCGGGCCGCCGGTCTGAAGGATAGGTCGGAGCGCCACCGGAGGGTGGCGGAGATGCTGTCCCTGGTGGGGCTGGAGGAGGAGCATTTGACCCGAAAGCCCGCCCAGCTCTCCGGCGGACAGCGCCAGCGGGTGGCCATTGCCGCTGCCCTGATTCAAGGCAATAAGCTGATCGTACTTGACGAGCCGGTGTCGGCGCTGGACGTGACCCTGCAAGCCCAAATTCTGCGGTTGCTGGCGGACCTGAAGGAGACGCTGGGTCTGTCCTACCTGTTCATTTCCCACGATCTGGCGGTGGTGTACCAGCTCTGCGACCGTGTGGCGGTGATGACCGGCGGCGAGATCGTGGAGGAAGGGGACGTGGACCAGGTCTACGACCACCCGAAGCACGAATACACGAAAAAGCTGCTGGCGGCGTCGCTGGCATTGGATTGAAAGCCTCCCTTTTGCCTTAGGTTAATATGGGAGGTAGAACGAATGGAAACGGACCAGGTTATGCTTCCTTGCGTTCGGCGGTGCGGGACCGTTTGCTGTCCAGTCAGCTCTGTTTGCGGAACAACGCTGCTGTCAGGGCCATTCGTTCGGCGATCTGCACACCGAAGGGACAGCGGCTCTCACAGCTTTTGCAGCCGATGCACTCGTCTGCGTGGTGCTCCAAGGCCTCGTAGTGGGCGCGGACCGTGGCAGGCGCCTCGGACTGCATGGCGGCCAGATCATAATATTTGTTTACCATGGCGATGTCGATGTTGACAGGGCAGGGCCTGCAATGGCCGCAGTAGATACACTCCCCCTGGCCAAAGGTGTGCTTGGGTGCGTGGGCCAGCACGCTGGCATAGTCCTTTTCCTCGTCGGTGGCGTTCTCGTAGGCTGCGGCCTGCTCCACATGCTCCGGTGTGTCGTATCCCGCCATCACTGCCGCCACTGCGGGGCGGGTCAGGCAGTAGTGGATACATTGTATTGGCGTCAGCGCCACGCCGAAGGGGGAGCGCTCAGCATCGAACAGCCGTCCTCCGGCGTAAGGCTTCATCACCGTCAGGCCGACGTCGTGCTGCTCACACAGCTTATACAGCTCAGCCCGCTGGGGGTCGATTCCGCCCAGGTCCGCCTGATAGTCCTCCCATGCAAAATAGGTGTCCAAATCGTCGGTGGTGGGGTGCATATCAAAGGCCGGGTTGATGCTGAACAGCAGCATCTCCACAATGCCGCTCTCTACCGCTTTCTTTGCCATGGCGGGATTGTGGGTGCTCATGCCAGTGTGACGGATTTTGCCGCTGGCCTTCAGCTCCTTCACATAGTCGAGATAAGGGCTGTTCATGGCGGCGTCCCAATCGCTCTCCGAATCGACGAAATGGATCATTCCAAGGTCGATGTAGTCGGTTTGGAGTCGGGCCAACAGATCCTCGAATGCCTCCCGGCACCTGTCCACATCCCGGGAACGGACATATTGTCCGTTCTGCCAGGTGGAGCCGATGTGTCCCTGGATGTACCAGCGCTCCCGCCGTCCGGCCAGAGCCTGCCCCAGGCTGGTGCGCACGGTTGGCTCAGACATCCAGCAGTCCAAAATGTTGATGCCCAGCTCTTCTGCCCGCTCCAGCACCACTTTGCACTCTCCGGCAGTGTGCCGTTCCATCCACTCTGCACCGAAGCCGATTTCGCTGACCATCAGGCCGGTCTTGCCTAATCTGCGGTATTTCATGGTTTCAAATTCCTCCTTAACTCTGTTTAATGCCCAGCGCCGCAGTCCACTCCGGCTCCCGGAAACCCACCAGTACAAAGTCGTCCCCAATCAACAGGGGCCGCTTTATTAGCATCCTGTCTGAGACCAGCAGGGCAAGCTGTTCCTCCACGCTCATTTCAGGCAACTTATCCTTCAGCCCCAATTCTTTATATTTGAGGCCGCTGGTATTGAAGAACCGTTTTATCGGCAGACCGCTACGTTCATACCAGAGTCTGAGTTCCCCGGCAGTGGGGGGGGATTCCTTGATATGACGGGAGTGGAACGTGTTTCCAGTAGACTCCAGCCACTTTCGTGCTTTTTGACAGGTGGAACATTTAGAGTATTCGATGAATAGCATATCAATGCCTCCAATCAGAGCATGACCGATACAAAAAAGATACACGATCGGTTGGTTTAATACGAAATATAGTAGCAATATTTTTTGGCAAAGTCAAGATTATCACAGCACGTAAAAATACGGTGAAATCTTTTGAGGTGGCGAAAGAGCCGTTCCCTGATTGCGCTGTTTGTACAACTGCTTA
>CATJRT010000070.1 GCA_949742895.1 uncultured Eubacteriales bacterium
AGGATGCGCCGGTGCAAAAATTGCGGGCGGCTGTTCACGGTGACGGGTCACGGCGGGACGGAGTACTGTGACCGTCCCGCCGATGAGAAGGGCCGCACCTGCAAGGAGGTCGGCGCATTCCGGGTTTGGAAGAAAAGCAAGAGCACAGACGAGGCGTTCAAGGTGTTCCGGCGGGAGTACAAGAAGCGGTTCGCCTGGATCAAGGCGGGGCGGATCACCAAGGACGAGTTTTACGCCTGGAGCGAGAGGGCCAGGGAGAAGCGGGAGGAGTGCGACGCAGGGAAGCTCACACTTGAGGAATTTGGGGGGTGGCTGAAGACTGCCATTGTCACCGGCGCGGCAGGCGGCGTTGGTTATGCCTGCGCCAAGGTTCTGCTGGAATCGGGCGCGAAGGTGGCCGCAGTAGACCTGAAACCAGAAAAAGCGGCGGCAGAGCTGTCCGCTTTGGGAACCGTAAAGGGCTATGCCCTGGACTTGTCCAATGTGGATGCCATTGTCCCTGTGGTGGAGCAGATCCGGCGGGAGCTGAGCGAGGTGGACGTACTGGTGCAGTGTGCGGGGCTGATGGGCGGCAAGCCTGGCCTGGAAATCGGGCAGTCGGATTGGGACAAAGTCCAGAACGTCAATGCCCGGGGCCTGTTCTTCATGATGCAGCAGGTGGTGGGCCAGTCCATGAAGGACCGGGGCGGCTCCATCGTCAACTTTGCGTCTATGGCGGGCATCCGGGGAATGCAGCCTCCCATGTGTTCGACGTTCTACGCCGCTTCCAAAGGAGCGGTGGTGGCGGTCACCATGCAGGCCGCCGTGGAGTGGGCCGGCCTGGGCGTGCGGGTCAACTGCGTGGCCCCAGGCGGCATAGAGACGCCTGCTATGCGGGAGATGGGCTTCCCGCCCGAGGCGGTGGAACCCATTCCTTTGAAAAAGCTCAGCCAACCCGAGGATGTGGCCAACTGTGTGGCCTTTCTCGCCAGCGATAAGGCTGCTACTATCACAGGACAGACTATTGTCATCGGCGGAAGCGCGTCGGTGGTGGGGTATTGACGAAAAAAGTGACAGGGGGCGATGGCATAGCCATCGCCTTCTGTTTGCATTGTCCGCATGGTTATCTGCTTTGCCAAAATTATTGGAACGAATCTTCTATCGAACGCATGGACAAGTCCGGAGAAATAGTTTATAATAGCAGCAGCTCACGGAGGACAGCGGAGGAGGTGCGCAAGGCATGAAGGACAGGATCTATCTGGCCGTGGATCTCAAGAGCTTTTACGCCAGCGTGGAATGCATCGAACGCGGCCTCGATCCGCTGACCACCAATCTGGTGGTGGCGGACAAGGGCCGCACGGAAAAGACCATCTGCCTTGCTGTGTCCCCCTCGCTGAAGGCCTATGGCATCCCCGGACGGGCACGGTTGTTTGAAGTGGTGCAGAGGGTGGCCGAAGTCAATGCCTGGCGGCGGCAAAAAGCGCCGGGACAGCAGTTCACCGGCGCGTCCAGCCATGACCCGGAGGTGCAAGCAAACCCTGCATTGGCCCTGGAGTATGTGGTGGCCCCGCCCCGGATGGCCCACTATGTCAAATGGAGCACAGACATTTACAACATATATCTGAAGTATGTGGCCCCAGGCGACATACACGTATATTCCGTGGACGAGGTGCTCATAGATGTCACCAACTATCTGCCCACCTACAAGCTCACCCTGCGGGAGCTTGCCCGGAAGATCGTACTGGATGTGCTGAAAACCACCGGCATCACCGCCACGGCGGGCATCGGCACGAACCTGTATTTGGCAAAGGTAGCCATGGATATCTGGGCCAAGCATACGCAGCCAGACGAAAACGGCGTGCGCATCGCGGAGCTGGATGAGTGGAGCTACAGAAGGCTGCTGTGGGACCACCGGCCCCTCACCGACTTTTGGCGGGTGGGCCGGGGGTACGCCAAAAAGCTGGAGGCCCAGGGCCTGTTTACCATGGGAGACATTGCCCGGTGCTCCATCGGAAAGCCCTCCGACTACTACAATGAGGAATTGCTCTACAAAATGTTCGGCGTCAACGCCGAGCTGCTCATCGACCACGCATGGGGATATGAGCCGTGTACTATGGCGGACGTCAAGGCGTATAAGCCTGCCGCCAACAGCATGGGTTCCGGCCAGGTGCTCACCAGCCCCTACGAATATGACAAGGCCCGGATGGTGGTCTGGGAGATGGCGGACCAGCTTGCCCTGGATCTGGTGGGCCAGCGGCTTGTAACAAATCAGCTCACTCTCACTGTTGGCTATGACATCGACAACCTGCGCGACCCGGAGCGGCGGAAACGCTACAAAGGAGCTGTGTCCACCGACCGCTATGGCAGGCAGATCCCCAAGCACGCCCATGGCACTGCCAATCTGGAGAAGTATACCGCATCCTCCAAGCAAATTGCCGGGGCGATCCTTGCGCTGTTCGACCGCATCGTGGACAAAAACCTGCTGATACGGCGGATGTACCTCACAGCCACCCGGGTAACAGCGGAAGATGAGGTCCCCCAAGAATCCGTCATGGAGCAGTTGGATCTGTTCACGGATTTCGAGGCCGTCCAGGCAGAACAGGAAGCCAAAAAGGCGGAGCTGGCCCGTGAGAAAAAGCTCCAGGAGACCATGCTGGGCATCAAAAGCAAGTACGGCAAGAATGCGATTCTGAAGGGGACAAACCTGGTAAAGGGCGCCACCGCCGCGGAGCGCAACGGAAAGATAGGGGGACATCGTGCATAATGGGTGTTTATGATGATATCATCGGCCTGCCTCACCCCACATCAGCGAAGCACCCCCGTATGCCCATGGCTGATCGGGCGGCGCAGTTTTCGCCCTTCGCCGCGCTGGTGGGCCATGGTGCCGCGATCCAGGAGACCGCCCGTCTCACTGACCAGAAAATCGAACTGACCGAGGACGAAAAGGTGGTACTGGACGAAAAGCTGAGGCTGCTGGCTGACACGGGTAGGGAGGCTGTGTTCACCTATTTCCTGCCGGACGAAAGAAAAAGCGGCGGGGCCTATGTCACAGTCTCTGCCAGTCTAAAGAAGATAGACCCACTAAAGCATCGTATCATCCTTACAGATGGCACGGTCATCCCCATTGAGGATATCCTGGATATCGAAAGCTGACCGCTGCTGTGCTGGGATTGCTTTTCCCAATATCTTTGAGTATACTCGGAACAGTTATTTCAATCATACGGCCCTGCCGTGTGAAATCTATATAAATGCGAGGTCACTATGAATCAGAAAGAGATCAGCGAGCTACGCCGCCGCTTCCGCCCGGAAAAGAACGCTATCAGCCGGATCTACGGCTGTTATGTCGGCAGCAACAATGAAATCATTTCCTACCTGGACGAACCTCTGGGGATGATGGTTTTGGAGGAGGCTGAGAAATACCTCGGCCTGCTGAAAAAGACCTTTTCCGGCACCCTGGGAAAAAACCTGATTGATATCGTATTTTCCACCCAACAGGTGGCGGACAGCGATGAACACCGGCTACTCACGGCCCTGCGGGATTCCGGGCTGAAGGACGGCGAAGTGCGGCAGGAATTCTATCAAAAAGTCATCGACGTCCTGGACATGGAGGACAGCAATTATCTGATTCTGCTGGCCCATGACGTCTATGACGTACCCTACCGTGGCAAGGATGATGAAACCCAAGCGGATGCCTCCGAGCAGGTGTTTTCCTACATCGTCTGCTGCGTATGTCCAGTGAAGGACGGCAAGCTGGAGCTGGGCTACTGCGCGGGAGAGAACGAGTTCCACAACTGTGCGCCCAGCCAGATCGTCGCCCCGCCGGAGCTGGGCTTCCTGTTCCCGGCCTTTGACGACCGGGCCGCGAATATCTATAACGCCCTGGCCTACGCCCGCAAGCCGGACGAGCTGCATCAGGAATTCCTGGCCGCCGTTTTCCACACCGAGCCGCCCATGTCCCCCTGCGAGCAGCGGGAGGCGTTCCAGTCAGCCATCAGTGAAGCGATGGAGGGGGCCTGCGGCCTGGAGGTGGTCCAGGCCGTCCACGAACAGCTGAGCCAGCGCATCGAGCAGCACAAGGAAAGCAAAGACCCGGAGCCGCTGGAGATCACCGCCAGCGATGTGGCGGATATCCTCCGGGACTGTGGGGCGGATGAGATCCAGACAGCCGCTTTCTGCGAAAAGTGCGGAGAGCGGTTCGGCAAAGGGGCGGCGCTCAGCCCCGCTAACCTCATTGACGCCAAGCGGTTCGAGGTCAAGACCACCGACGTCACGATCTCCATCGCCCCGGAACACAGCTATCTGGTGGAGACGCGGGTCATTGACGGAAAGAAGTATCTCCTTATCCCGGCGGGTGAAGATCTGGAGGTCAACGGAATGCCCGTTGATTGGACATAACCGTGGCAGACAAAAAACAAGGGGCGATGGCTATTTGCCATCGCCCCCATTTGCGTTGTTTAACCGTCCAAAGCCCTCCCCTGACGGTAGCACTCCGCCAGATAGTCCTGGGACTGGTAGTAAAATGCGGCGTTGCAGTCGCAAAGCCGCTCGTCGATCCAGGAGGCGTAGACCTCCATTAGCGTTTTTACCACATCATCATCCCCGTACACATCCTTCACCAGCCTTGCGTATACCTTTCCCGCAGTCCACACATCCGGTATGGCGTAGCATACTTTGTTCACAGTGTCGTAAACGCCCAGTTCCAGGCTGGACCGTTCCGCAGCGTCCTCGGCTACCTTTGCAATCGACTCACGGTGGAGCACATCAGCGTGGTCATAAATGATCCACACCCCTGTTTCATTGAGGTCGGCTGCGACATCTCCACGCTTTGCGTGAAGCATCCGCCTCAACTGTTCAATGAGAGAACAGGTAAAAAACGGTGCGCTGTCATTTTTTCTGCCCATTTACCTCATGCTTCTCTTTAATTTCAGTTCAGTCAAGGCCCCCCATAAAATCTCCCATTGGTCCACTTATCGACATTATAGCCTACTTACATTCGCTGCACAACTGGATTTATATCCGCCGGTTCACCAATTCCCGCACGATCTCATCTCCCAGCAGCCCGCCGGTGCGGTAGATGTTCTGGAAAAGAAGCTGACGGGGTAGGAACCTATCACGCTCCTGCCCTGTCGGATTCTTTTCACAGTTTAAGTCTGATGACCTGCTCATACAGCAGGACATATTTTTCCCGTATCTCTACTACGGCAACATCACACCCAACGCGCAGGACATGGCACCCCATTCCGAGCTGAAGCGGGCAACAGACCGCGTGGCCCGTTTCGAAAACCAGCTCACGGAGTAGCTTGATGAAGCTGGGCGAACGGTTTTGGCAAAACTTATCGAATCACAGCACGAGATCGACAGCATCACCGCCATGGAAAACTTCATCCTGGGCTTCCGGCTGGGCGTTCGGATCATGGCTGAATGTATGGATGAAAACGACGGCGACATCAGAAATGGAGGTTGATAAAGTATGTCAAAA
>CATJRT010000071.1 GCA_949742895.1 uncultured Eubacteriales bacterium
CAAAACCCGACGTGATAGAAAGAAAGGTGGGGTAGATCTATGTCAAAGGAGTTTGATATTTTTTTGAAAAAGCACATTATCGAATGTGATTTGCTTATACGTTCAGGAGCTGTACGCTTCTCTGCCCCCGGACTTTTCCGCCAAGGGAGATTGGGTCGTATTTGTGGACGAGTGCCACCGCACCCAGTCCGGAAAGCTGCACAGGGCCATGAAAGCCATCCTTCCCCAGGCCGTGTTCATCGGCTTTACCGGTACACCCCTGCTGAAAAAGGACAAGCGGAACAGCCTGAAAACCTTCGGCGGCTACATCCACGCCTACAAATTTGATGAGGGCGTCCGGGACGGTGTAATCCTTGACCTGCGCTACGAGGCCCGGGATATCCCCCAGGACCTCAACTCCCAGGAGCGGGTAGACGCTTGGTTCGACGCCAAAACGGCACAGCTTACCCCACGGGCCAAGGCAAAGCTCAAGGCACGCTGGGGTACGCTGCAAAAGGTGTTCTCCTCCCGGTCCCGGCTGGAGAAGATTGCAAACGATATCATTTTCGATTTTGCCACCCGGCCCCGGCTGATGGACGGCAGCGGGAACGCCATCCTGGTGGCGGACTCCATCTATTCCGCCTGCCGGTATTATGAAATTTTCCAGAGCAAGGGCTTCCGGAAGTGCGCGGTGATTTCCTCCTATGTGCCCCGTGCCGGCGACCTGCGTACCGACACGGTGAGCGGAGACGAGGACACAGAGACCTTTGAAAAGTACTGCGCCTACCTGCGCATGATCGGCGTGGACCCCGGCGAAGAGCAGACGCAGATTGCCAAAAAGGTGGCGGATTTTGAGGCGGACGCCAAGCGAACATTCGTGGAGGAGCCTGCCAATATGAAGGTGCTGATTGTGGTGAACAAGCTGCTCACCGGCTTCGACGCACCCCCCTGCACCTACCTTTACATCGACAAGACCCTGCACGACCATGGCCTGTTCCAGGCCGTCTGCCGGGTCAACCGCTTGGACGGCGAGAGCAAGGAGTTCGGCTACATCGTCGATTACAAGCAGCTTTTTTCCGACTTGGAGCAGGCTATGAACGACTACACCTCCGGCGCCTTTGCGGACTACGATGCCGGGGATGTGGCGGGGCTGCTGAAAAACCGCACGCTGGAGGCGGAAAAGCACTTTGACGCCACCCTTGAGGCGCTGAACGGGCTGTGCGAGGGGGTGGACCCGCCTGGTACGCAGGCAGACTATATCCGCTTTTTCTGCGGCCAGGAGGGGGCAGGGATGGCCCACGCACGGGCCAGGGAGCAGCTCTACCGGCTGGCCTCCCGGCTCCTGCGGGCCTACGCCGAGTTGAAGCCCCGGATGGAGGAGCTGGGCTATTCCGCCGAAGAGCGGCGCAGACTGGACGGTCGGGTATATTTTTATACCGCTCTGCGGGAGGAGATCGGCCGCGCCAGCGGCGACTTCCTGGATTTGAAGGCCTATGAGCCGGAAATGCGCTACCTCATCGACAACTACATCTCTGCCGGCGAGGCGGTGAAGCTGGGAGCCTTCGACGATTTCACCCTGCTGGACTTCATCCTCTCCCAGCAAAACGACTTGAGCGAGAATGCGGACCCCGCCGTCCGGGAGGGAGCGGCGGAGACCATCGAAAACAACATCCGCAAGAAGGTGGTGGAGCGCCAGGCCGTTAATCCGGCCTATTACGCCAGGATGTCGGCGGTGCTGGAGCAGATCATCGCCCAGCGCAAGCGGGATGTAGACGCTTACCGCACCCTGATCCAGCAGTACGCCGACCTGGTTCGCCGCATCGACGCACCGGAGGTCACGGGCCGGTATCCGGAAAGCATCCGCCCCAGCGCCGCCCTGCGGGCGCTGTACGACAACTGTGGCGAGGACGAGAAGCTGGCTCAGCGGCTCCATTCGGCGGTGCTCCGCTCGAAAATGGCCGATTTCCGGGCCTACCCTTCCCGGACGAGGCGGGTGAAGCAGGCCCTGTACAATATCCTGGAGGATGAGGCCGAGGTGGAGCGGGTGTTCAATCTCATCGCGGTCCAGGAGGAGTATTGATGGAGCTGGAAATCGCCGGTATCCCTGTGCGGGTACTGCGTAAGGACATCAAAAATATGCACCTATACGTCAAGCCGCCGGACGGACGGGTGGAGGTGTCCGCCCCGGCTCATTTGCCGGACGAGAGCGTAGCCATGTTCGTGCGCACCCGGCTGGGATGGATCAGGCAGCAGCAGGAGCGGTTCGACGCCCAGCCCCGGCAGACAGCCCGGGAATTTGTGTCCGGCGAGACCTTTTACGTCTGGGGCAAGCCGCACTACCTGCTGGTGGACTACAGCGCACGGGGCAATTCTCTGGTCCTGTCCGGCAACCGTGCCGTACTCACCGTCCGTCGGGACTGCACTGTCCGGCAGCGGGCAGCCTATGTCAACGAGTGGTACCGGGGCCTGCTGAAGGCGGAAATCGCCAAACGCCTACCCCGGTGGGAGGCACTCACCGGCCTGCACTGCCGGAGCTGGCAAACCAGGTATATGACCACCTGCTGGGGAACCTGTAATCCGGATACCGGGAAAATTTGGTTCAATCTCCAGCTTGCTAAGAAGAACACGGAATGTCTGGACTTCGTGCTGCTGCACGAGTTGGTCCACCTGCGGGAGGACCGGCACAGCGCTGCGTTTGTGAAGGTCATGGACCGGTATATGCCCTATTGGCGGGAGGTGCGCAGGGCGTTGAACGGCAGCACCCTGGACGGACTGCCTGTTTTGGCGGCGGAGCTGTAAAAAACGCAAAAGCCCCGGCGTCCACAGGACGCCGGGGCTTTTCATTGTGATAGACGTTCAGCTTTTCAGCATCCGTGTGGCGTTGAGGATGGCGATGACCGCAACGCCCACATCAGCGAACACTGCTTCCCACATGGTGGCCATGCCATAAGCGCCCAAGATCAGGAACAGGCCCTTCACAACCAGGGCGAACACGATATTCTCCCGCACGATGCGCAGGCATTTCCGGGCGATATCCATGGCCCGCACCAGCTTGGCGGGGTCGTCGTCCATGAGCACCACGTCGGCGGCCTCGATGGCAGCGTCCGACCCCATAGCCCCCATGGCGATGCCCACATCCGCCCGGGAGAGCACCGGCGCGTCGTTCACGCCGTCGCCCACGTAGGCCAGCGCACCCTTTCCGCTCCGGCGGGCCAGCAGTTCCTCCAGCCGGTCCACCTTGTCTGCGGGCAGGAGCTGGGCGTGGACCTCATCCAGTCCAAGCTCGGCGGCAACCGCCTCGCCCACTGTCTGACTGTCCCCGGTGAGCATGACGGTGCGGATGTGCCGTTGCTTTAGGGCTTGGATGGCGACGGGGGCGGTCGCCTTGATCTGGTCAGCGATGACGGCGCAGCCCAGATATCTGCCGTCCCTGGCCACATGGACCAGGGTGCCCGCCTGTTTGCAAGGCAAGGCCTCCACGCCCTCCCGCTTCATCAGTTTGTCATTGCCCACCAGCACCCGCGCACCGTCCACCAGGGTGGCCACGCCGTGGCCGGGGATCTCCTGTACGTCTGTCACCCGGCCGGGGTCCGGCTCGCCCTCCAGCGCCCGGCGCAGGGACTGGGCGATGGGGTGGGTGGAGTGCAGCTCCGCCAGGGCGGCGGATTCCAAAAGCTCATGCTCCGTCACGCCGGGGGCGGGGCAAAGGGTGGACAGCCCGAATATACCTTGGGTGAGGGTTCCGGTCTTGTCGAACACAACTGTCTCGGTTTTGGCCAGCAGCTCCAGATAGTTGCCGCCCTTCACCAGGATACCCTGGGCGGAGGCCCCGCCGATGCCCCCGAAGAAGGACAGGGGGATGGAGATGACCAGGGCGCAGGGGCAGGAGATGACCAGAAAGGTGAGGGCGCGGTGGACCCACACCGCCCAGTCCCCGGTGGCCAGGGAGGGGATGACGGCCAGGGCCAGGGCCGCGATCACCACAGAGGGGGTATAATACCGGGCGAAGCGGGTG
>CATJRT010000072.1 GCA_949742895.1 uncultured Eubacteriales bacterium
CCGGGTTGTCGGGCAGGAAGGCGGTGACCCGCTTGGCCCCCACCGGATCCCTTTTCACGTCGTGGCCGTCGATGGTGATGGTCCCCTGGGTGAAGTCCATCACCCCCGCCACCGCCCGCAGGGTGGTGGTCTTGCCCGCGCCGTTGTGGCCGATGAAGCCGTAGATCTCGCCGGGGCGCACATGGAGGGTCAGGTCGTCCACCGCCTTTTTCCCTCCGGGGTAGGTCTTGGAATAGTGTTCGATGCGAAGCATAGTATCCTCTCCTTTACAGCATAAATAGGGCCTGATTTTGAAGGTTACAGCAGGTCAAAGGTTCATTTATACCGCACAGCGGTGCCGTACACGGTGATCTCTGCCGCTCCCTGCATGATGGACGCGGAGGCGTAGCGGATGTTCAGCACCGCGTCCGCACCCAGCTTCTCCGCCTCGTCCACCATCCGCTTGGTGGCGAGCTGCCGGGCCTCGGTGAGCATGGCGGTATAGCTCTCGATCTCACCGCCCACAAAGGTCTTCATCCCGGCCATGAAGTCCTTGCCGAAGCTCTTGCACTGCACCACCGATCCCTTCACCAGCCCCAGGGCTTCCAGCTCCCTGCTGGGGCCGGGGATATAGTCAATATTGAGCAGCAGCATCCTCTTCCCCTCCTCTGATCTGCTTGATGCGCTGGTACAGCGCCGCCAGCACACCGATGATGACGATGACCGGAATAGCCGCCAGCGCGATGACGACGCCGATGGGCGGCGCGTCCTCCGGCGCGACGGTGAAGCCCCACACGAGCAGAGCGATGAACGCCGCCATCATGGCCAGCACCACCGCCGCCGCCCCCACGGGACTGATGTACCGGGTCAGTTTGTCCTGTTTGCCTACGTTCATAAACTTTGTCCCCTCCTGTTCCTGCCGCTCCATGCTGGACAGCACCTCGTCGGCGTTCAAGGTTTCGAGCTGGCTGCGGCTGTCCCGGATCTGGGTGCACATACCCTGGGCCGCAGCCAGGTTGGCCTGCCTGCGCTCAAGCTGGATGAGGTGCCGTCCCATGGCGTCCTCCAGGGTGAGCGCCCCAGATTTCAGCCGCAGGATTTCCTCGATGGGCACGTCCAGCATCCGCAGCAGCTTGACCTTCTTCAGCCACTCCACATCGGCCTCACTGTAGTCCCGGTAGCCGTTGTCGCTGTTGCGCCCAGGGGTGAGCAGTCCCTCCTTTTCATAGAATCGGATGTTCCCCTTGGTGACGCCCACAAGCTGCTCCACCTGATTGATCTTCACGGCATTTCCCTCCCTTGCCAGACTTTATGATATACCCTCAAGCAGGTAGAAGGTCAAGAGTTTTTTCAAAATCTTAATAAAATTCGGGGCGGCCTCTGGCCGCCCCGAATCCTTATACCCGCTCCAATGCCTGATCCACGTCGGCAATGAGGTCGTCCAAATCCTCGATACCCACAGAGAAACGCACCAGATCCGGGGAAACCCCTGCGGCAACCAGCTCTTCGTCGTTCATCTGCCGGTGGGTGGCGGAGGCAGGATGGAGCACACAGGTCTTGGCGTCCGCCACATGGGTGGCAATGGAGGCCAGCTTCAGCCCTGCCATGAACCGCTCGGCGGCAGCGCGGCCCCCCCTCACTCCGAAGGAGATCACCCCGCAGGCACCGCAGGGCAGGTACTTCTGTGCCAGATTGTAGTATTTGTCTCCAGGTAGGCCCGCATACCGCACCCACGCCACCTTTTCGTGCTTTTGCATGTGCTCTGCCAATCCCTTGGCGTTGGCGCAGTGCTTTGCCATGCGCAGGGGCAGGGTTTCCATACCCAGGCCCAGCAGAAAAGCATTCATAGGGGCTGGAGACGCGCCGAAGTCCCGCATAAGCTGGGCCACCGCCTTGGTAATATAGGCACCCCCCTGGCCAAACTTCCTGGTATAGGTGATACCGTGGTAGCTGTCGTCCGGAGTAGTGAGGCCAGGGTACTTGTCCGCGTGGGCCTCCCAGTCGAAATTCCCGGAGTCCACGATGGCTCCGCCCACAGCGGCGGCGTGGCCATCCAGGTATTTGGTGGTCGAATGGGTCACGATATCCGCCCCCCACTCAAAGGGCCGGCACAGGGCTGGTGTGGCAAAGGTGTTGTCCACAATAAGGGGTACGCCGTGGGCGTGGGCGGCGCGGGCAAACCTCTCGATGTCCAGCACCGTCAGAGCCGGGTTGGCAATGGTCTCGCCGAACACAGCACGGGTGTTGGGCCGGAAAGCGGTGTTCAGCTCGTCCTCGGAGCAATCCGGGTCCACGAAGGTGAACTCGATGCCCATACGCTTCATGGTAACGGCGAACAGGTTATAGGTTCCGCCGTAGATGGTGGCGGAGGACACTACATGGTCCCCGGCGGAGGCAATGTTAAAGATGGCGAAAAAGGACGCCGCCTGACCAGAGGAAAGCAGCATGGCTGCCGTGCCCCCCTCCAGGGCGCACAGCCGCGCAGCCACTGCGTCACTGGTTGGGTTTTGCAGGCGGGGATAGAAATAGCCGGACGCCTCCAGGTCAAACAGCCTGCCCATATCCTCACTGCTCTCGTAGCGGAACGTGGTGGACTGGACAATGGGGATGTTGCGGGGCTCGCCGTTTCCGGGGCGATAGCCCGCATGGAGGCAGTTGGTGTCGAAATTCATGGTTTGTTTCTCCTTCATCTTGAAATTGGTGATCGAAAGCATGGATCAATTGAGGACAGAGCGCCGTCTATCCCCTTGCAGGGACAGTTCATCCCGAAGGGACAATAAGGATAGGGTCTGCGCATATGGAGGTATGAACTGTCCCCAAAGAGGAAGGCCCCTGCCGCTCCCTCAAAGGCAGGTTATTGCGCGGGCAGCGGGCCGGACAGCTCTACGCTTCCATAGCGCTCCAGCAGTTCCCCCTCCACCAGAAGCTGTACCTGCTCCACCGCATCCAAACTACACAGCGTCTCCACGACGGAGGAAATCAGCAGCTCCTGCCGCACCGGGTCATCCGGGAGTCCGCCCAACAGCTCTCCGGACAGGTCGGCGGTGCATATACCGTCGTCCACCCGGGCGCTGAGAATTTTCAGCCCCTCCGGCAGCAGCGGGGAAAGCCCCGCTTCCTCCGGTCCGGCGATCAGCAGCTCCAGCACCGCCTGGGCGGGGGTCTCGTCCTCGGTGAGTCGAAGCACCCGCAGCTCATAGCCAAGCTCCTGCGTGCCATCCCGGAGAAAGTACAGAGCGGCGGGCACCTCCACCGGCTCCTCCTCTGCACCGGAGAAAATCACGTCCCCGGCGTACAGCACCCGCCGGTCCTGGAATGACTGCCCGCCGCCGTCCACGGAAATGCGCACCCCGTCCACCCCGTCAAGCTGGGTAAGGGTGAGCACAATGCTGTAATCGGCCAGGGTCAGGTCGATCCCCTCCAGCGCGGCGTAGGGCGCGGACAGCTCTACCTGGGCCACCCGGCCCTCCACCGACCAGTCCAGCAGCTCCACGCCACCGGGAATCAACCGGGTCAAGCCGCTCTCCTCTGTAGGACCGGAAAGCAGTGCATCCATCAGGGCTGGACCCGTCTCCTCCCCCTGATAGTTCAAATTGCTGTAGACAGACAGCAGCCTTTCCCTGTCCGGATCGGAGCCGAACCACAGTTTCAAGCCGCTGTCCTCCTCTGCCGCAGCGGTACAGGCAACCAACAGCACGGCACACGCTGCCGCCGCCAGCCATATCCAGCTTTTTTTCATGTGCCGCCCCCTTCCGTCAGCGCAGGGAACTCCACCTCGAACCGGGCGCCCTTCCCTCCGGGGCCATGGTTGACGGAAATAATTCCGCCGTGGAGCCGCGCAGTATCCCTGGCGATGGACAGCCCCAGGCCGGTGCCGCCTGCCGCCCGGGACCGTGCCTTGTCCACCCGGTAGAACCGGTCGAATATCTTTGGCAAATCCTCGTCCGGGATACCTACCCCAGTATCGGTGACAGTAAGAGCCACCCGACCTCCCCAGCGCTCCACCGTCACGTCCACCCGGCCTCCGGGCTGGTTGTACTTGATGGCGTTCTCGATGAGGTTAAAGGCCACCTGATAGAGGTCGTCCTCCGTGGCCAGCAGGGCGCAGGCCGGCTCCATCTGGCAGCTCAGCTCCACCCCGGTGGCCTGGGCCAGAGGGCTCAGCATATGGGCCACCTTTTCCGCCACCTTCCCCAGCTCCACCGGCTCCCGCTGCCGCTCTGGTGCGCTATCCAGCCGGGTAAGGGCCAGCAGATGCTCGCTGATCCGGGTGAGCCGGTCGGCCTCCGAGCCAATGTCCGTCACAAACTCCCGCACGGTAGCCATGTCCACCGAATCGTTCTGCAAAATGGAGTCGGTGAGTAGCCGGATGGAGGCCAAGGGCGTTTTCAGCTCATGGGAGGCATCGGACACAAATCGCCGCCGCGCCCCCTCGGTAATCTGAAGCCGGTCAGTGAGCTGGTTGAACTCGTCGGCAAGCTGGGCCATCTCGTCCCGGCCCCGCAGCTCTGCCCGGTGGCTGTACTCACCCTCCCGCGCCCGGCGGATGGCCGCCAGCAGCCGGGCGGTGTTTCGGGTCAGCGCCTTGGACAGCACCAGCGCCAGCACCAGCGCCGCCAGACAGATGACGATGGAGATATACCGCAGGTTGGACAGGATGGACAGCAGCACATCCGCCTGCTCGCTGTCGTATTCATAAAGGTAAACTGCACCCAGGGTAATGCCGTGGTACATCACCGGCACCGCCGACCGGGAGCGGAACGCCCCCTCCCGGTACTCGCAGCGGGACACGTCCTGCCCCCGCAGGGCTGCCGCCACCTCCCCCATAAGGGCATAGTCTCCCAGGCAGTTGTCCAACGTGGAGCTATCATACAGGATCAGCCCCGCAGCGTCTGTAACCAGCACCCGGGTACCCTGGGCCTCCTCCAGCAGGGCCATGGTCTGCTCCACGCTCTCCTGGGTCAGCGTCTCGGACACCGCCAGGGCGGAGCCGATGACCAGGGCCTGCCGCTTCAGCGTCCTCTCCTTGGAGGTGAATACCATGTTCTCCGCCATAAGCAGCGGATAGGTATTCATGACGATCAGAATGGCCGCCACCAGCAGCAGGTAGGTAATGGCGTATTTGATCTGGATGCTCCGCCAGAAGGGGACCTTTCCCGTTCCCGACGGCTTCTCCTTTTTCCGCCGAAGTTCTTTGCTCACGCCCTGCCCCCTCCCTTTCCTGTGCATCCACGCTGCTCACGACGGCGCCGCGCTATTGCTCAAGTAATATCCCACACCCCACTTGGTAAGGATGTGCTCCGGGCTGGCGGGGTCCGGCTCCAGCTTCTCCCGCAGGCGGCGGATATGAACGTCCACCGTGCGGAACTCCCCGATATACTCGTAGCCCCACACCAGGTTCAGCAGGTTTTCCCGGCTGTATACCCGGCCTGGATTCTGCATCAGCAGTACCATCAGGTCGAATTCCTTGGCGGTGAGCTCCACCGGCTGGCCGTCCGACCAGGCCGCCCGCTCGGCAAGGTCCAGGGTGATGCTGCCGTGGGTGAGCCGGTCGGCCTCCCGCTGCTGCTGGGCTGACG
>CATJRT010000073.1 GCA_949742895.1 uncultured Eubacteriales bacterium
ACTGGTCCCACTGGCGTTAACGTCACCGCCACCTCCAGTTTTGCGACCAACACCAGCGGTACAGTACTGGCTGTGGTGCTGGGCGGGGTGCTGGTTCCGCTGCCCGACAGCCAAGTGCTCCCTGCCGACATCACAGTCAATGCCGCCAATACTGTGTTTACGGTAAACACCGCCGGACGCTACCGCCTGTCCTATGAGGTAAACACAACCGCCGCCCTGGCCAGCGGGACCGCCCTGGTCATCAACGGCTCCGCCAACACGGCCTCCACCATTGCACCTCTGGTATCACTCAGCCATTTTTCCAATGAGATCATGCTGGACCTGGCCGCTGGCACCACCGTATCCCTGCGTATGTTCGGGATCGTGTCCGCCGCGACGCTGCTTCCCGGCTCTGCGGGCGCTTCCCTGATGATTACCCGCCTGAGCTAAGGAGGTGCATCGATATGTCGCAGCCAAATTTTCCTAATATCGATCCTCCTCTGACCCGGGACGGGAGCGTCAATGAGATCATCGCATCCATTGCCGCCGAGGAACTGAGCCTGAGTCACATTTTGAATGCCGAAGGCGAAAAGTTGCAATTTGTCCTGGGCACGTTGCCCGGACTCAGCGGCGGTTCAGACATCGAGGACGTTTTAGATGTCAATAAAAGCGTTCAAAAGACGCTGGACGAAATCACCCAGCAGCAACTTTTGCTGGGGGCAAAACTGAGCGCAGCGTTGGACGCGCCGGTATTCACCGGCCCAACCGGGCCGACTGGTCCCACCGGTCCCACCGGCTCCGCCACTGGCGCAACAGGCCCCACCGGGATCACTGGTGCAGCGGGTCCCACCGGTGCGGATGGCGCTGCTGGCCTTGACGGCGCGGCTGGCCCCACTGGACCTACCGGCGCTGCTGGCCTGCCCGGCGCTGCCGGTGCCGCAGGCGCGGCGGGCGCGGGCGGCGTCACTGGTCCCACCGGGACCAATGGCCCTACAGGTTCTACTGGCGCAACAGGCGCTACTGGTGCTGACGGGGTAACTGGATCTGTGGGCTCTGTGGGCGCGATGGGTGCCACTGGTCTTACGGGCGCGGTGGGCGCAGTCGGTCCCATCGGGGCCACCGGGGCCACTGGGGCTACCTGTCCCACCGGCCCCACCGGCCCCAACCCCACGGCAACGGCAGGCTTTGCTGCCAACACGGCGGGCACCAGTCTGTCTGTGGCCTTGGGCGGCACACCCATCCCGTTGCCTAGTGCTCAGGTGCTCTCGGCGGATATCGCCCCCAACGCGGGGAACACTGTGTTCACAGTGGCCACCGCAGGGCGCTACCGCATCTCCTACCATGTGAATACCACGGCGGCACTGCTGATGGGCAGCCGCCTGGTGATCAACGGGGTAAACAACACCGCGTCCACGGTTGCGCCGGTGCTGTCCATCTCCAACTATGAGAATGAGATCGAGATCGACCTAGCCGCCAACTCCACCATCTCTCTTCAGCTCTACCCCATTGTGCTGGCTGGCCTAGCGGTACTGCTCGGCAACGGCGCAGGCGCATCCCTCATGATCATTCGGCTGAGCTGACCGGAACGCCCTCAGCTCCATTTAGGGGGCGGTGTCTTTTGCGGACGCCGCCCCCATAGCCTTGTATAAGCATTTCCCCACCTGCTGGGCGGGGAAAATAAAACCAGCAATAGAGGAGGATGTTCCATGGTTACGGTCAGCTTGTGCATGATCGTGAAAAACGAAGAGGATGTGCTGGAGCGCTGCCTGAAAAGCGCGGCAGACCTGGTGGATGAGATCGTCATCGTAGACACCGGTTCCACCGACCGGACGCGGGAGATTGCAAGGCAGTTCACCGACCGGGTTTATGATTTCACCTGGGTAGATGACTTTGCGGCGGCACGGAATTACGCTTTCTCTCTGGCGGAAAAGGATTACTGTATGTGGCTGGATGCCGATGATGTGATTCTGGAAACGGATCAGACCGTTTTTCACGAGCTAAAGGAGACCCTTGACCCCACTGTCTGTGTGGTAATGGTCAAATATAACACAGGTTTTGACGAAAACGGCAACGTGACGTTCTCTTATTTTCGAGAGCGGCTCATTAAAAACCACGCAGGTATGCGCTGGGAGGGGGCGGTGCATGAAGCAATCACACCTGTGGGCCCAGTCATCTACAGCGATTTTGCTGTCACCCACCGCAAGCTGCATCCCGCCAATCCGGATCGGAACTTACAAATCTATGAAAAACAGTTGGCACAAGGTGCACAATTAGAGCCCCGCCAGCAGTTTTACTATGGACGGGAGCTGTATTACCATCAGCGCTATGAAGAAGCTGTTCAAGTTTTCGAGCAGTTCCTAGAAATGGGGCAGGGCTGGGTGGAAAACAACATCGATGCCTGCTGCCACTGCGCCTACTGCTATGAGCGTATGGATCGGCCGGAGCAGGCCCTGCAATCGTTACTGCGCAGCTTTGCCTATGACCGCCCCAGAGCAGAGGTATGCTGTGAGTTGGGGCGCTGGTTCTTTCAGCAGGAGAACATATCTCTGGCCGTCTACTGGTACTCATTGGCCCTGACCTGCATCCGGGATGACAGCCGGGGTGGTTTCATCTCCCCTGACTGCTACGGCTACCTGCCTTGCATCCAGTTGTGCGTGTGCTACAGTCGCATGGGAAATTATCAGCGCGCAGAACAGATGAACGAACTGGCCTCCTCTTTCAAACCGGACGCAGCCCCAGTCCTGCACAATCGGGATTTTTTCCAAAAATTAGCACATCAAAACGAATCGCAGTCCTCTCTAAACTGATTCAACAGATGGAATATACCGCTGGGATCCTCCCACAGCCGAACCCGGTTTCCGTCCAGAAACACAAAAGCCGCTCTGGTATATACCAGAACGGCCCCATCAGGCAAAAAGGAACCAGAACAAACCGTCCGCTGCGGAGGATGTCCCGGTGATGAATACCTGCCCTGTACGGTATTGCCCAGCGGCATCTGGGTCGATGCCGTGGTAGAACAGGCGGTGCAGGCGGTGGATCACGTCCTCCGTGATGGAAAGTTCACCGCTGCCTTGGCGTGGCCGGTGGCCTCATAGCAATCCCGGATGGGCTGGCCATCCACAGTGATGCCGTCCTCCAGCAGCACTTTGGTCTCGGAGATGGTCAAGGAATTGCCCTCCAAGGCATTGGAGCTGTAGGTGGTGCCGATCTTATAGTGGGCGTCCAACTCCCGCACCTCCAATTCGGAGAGCGGGCGGTAGGCGCGGATCTCCGCCGCGTTGTGGTCGATTTTCGTCAAGAGGTCTTGGTTTGCCATGACGCCCTCTCCATTCCACGATGAAATTTAATGTGGATATTATACCATTTTGGCCCACGAAACGCAACGGAAACGGCGCACAGAATCGGGGCCTGTCACAGCTCCAGCCCAGAGTGTTTCGGTGGAGGTCCCTTATCTGGCTCCGGCTGGGCGGGACGCTTCAAGCCCTCCAGCACCGAGGGGCGGTCTGCATCTTTGGCCCGATTCTCTACGTAGTTTTCGATTACGTCCCGGATGTCCTCCATGTGATGGTTTTCCACCTTGCCTCACTCCCGGTACACATCCGCCAGCGGGGCGGAAGAGGACAGCAGCACCGCCGCTTGCTGTGCAGGAAGGTCCAGCATCTCCATCCCGATCTGAGTGTCATCACGCCCCGTAAACTCGACGGCGTGATTCAGGATTTCGTCGGGCGGCTGGGCCGTCAGTCATGCCCGGAAGTTTTCCTGTTCCTCGGACATTTTGTCAAAAAGTGCGTCTTGAAGCTGGCTTATATCCATTTTGTTATGTCCATTTTTATGGCCATGACTTTCCGCTACGATCCAAGGCACCAAAGGGAATGAAACCTCTGGACCTGTAGAACGTAGCACGATATAATTCGTTTCAGGATAGTGACCTCCCGGCGTTGGATAGTAGTAGGGTTACCGTCTGCTTGCTATCAACGTGCAGGTGTTGTGTATGTGTTTGTATGTGAAAAGTTAAGCAAAAAGGCGCAAAGAAGGTGAGCACCCTCAGCACCTACAAATTATAAACGATAAGAATTACTATTTGGCATCAAGGGCCCCAATGCACAAGATTTGAGGCTCTTTTACGATATGGATAAAAGTATCACCGACGAGGTGGACGAAATCTGCGGCAAGCTGACGGAGGCCAGCGGACTTTTCGGCAGCATTTTGGAGCAGCTATCGAAAATCAAATAACGGTCTGGTGGTGAGCGGCATTTTGCCGTTCACCACCATTTTTCTTTTTGAGGGGAGGTTTTGAAAA
>CATJRT010000074.1 GCA_949742895.1 uncultured Eubacteriales bacterium
CACCCGCCCGGTGGGGTTGTGCGGGCTGCACAGGATCAGCATTTTTGTGTTTTCATCGGCGGCCTTGCGCTCAAAATCATCAAAGTCGATCTCATAGTGGTCGCCGCAAGGCACCAGCGGGCAGTCCACCAGCACCCGGCCATTGTCCTTGACGGCGTGGTACATGGGATAATAAACCGGCGTCATCAGCATAACGCCCTCACCCGGCTTGGTAAAAATCTTCACCGCGTTGAAAAAGGCGTCCACAATGCCGTGCTCAGACAAGATCCACTCAGGCTTGGCGTCCCAGCCGTGGCGGTCCTTCATCCAGCGGCAGACGGTTTCCAGGTATTCCTCCGTAGGGTTGGCGTAGCCCAGCACAAAGTTGTCCAGTTCGTCTTTCAGCGCGGCGACAACCTCGGGAGCTGTTTCAAATTCCATGTCGGCCACGGAGAATGGGATGATATCCTCCTGCTCTCCGATGCCGTTTGCCAGCAGCTCGTTCCACTTTTTTGAGCCGGTGTGGTAGCGTTTGCCGATGATTTCAAAGTTGTAATTCATTGCTTGTTCCCCCATTATTTCATTTCTGCGGCCCTTTGCAGGGCTGTGTCCAATTCCAGTGTTTCGGCCCCATCCTCCAGCACAAAGCAGGGCAAGCCGATTTTCCCATTTTGCAGGTAATCTTCCCGGGCGGACAGCTCCCGGCAAGGGGCATATACCTCATGATGTACGTGAAGCACCAGAAAACGTTTTAAGCTGCCGAGGCTGGCGGAAATATCCACAAAATTGATCATAAGCCCCGCCTCTTTGCATTTCACGATGGCATACAGTGTATTAGGGCACAAATGACTTCCAACGATGGTTATCTTCATAGTTCCGTTCACTTTTTCTGCGCGGAATAATCCACGATCAAATCATTTTCGATGTGCAGATTTTTCGTAAATACCGTGACGTATACAAGGCTTACCGCCACCAGTGCCGCCAGGAAAATCACCACCGCGCCGGACAGACTGGCGAACAGAGAGTAGGACAGCACGCACAGGATGACGATGCCACCCACCGCCAGGGCTTTGGACGCGGAGGCGGAAATCTTGAGGGTGGACCGCTGCAGGATGCCCCCGTGCTTGGCGGCCAGGGCAAAGAGTGCCACGCACACCATCAGCTTGCACAGCAGGGAGTTGGCGGTGGTAAAGCGCGTGATAAAGGAAATGTCAAAGCGCAGCAACAGGGGCAGCATACCAATGACATAGAAAAAGGTCAGCAGCTTATAGGGTGCGCCTTTGGAACTGACGGTGCCCAAGCTGCGGGGGAGGATGCCATCGTCACAGGCTACCAGCAGGGGCTTGGTGATCCAAGCCAATGTGGAGTTCAAGGTGCTGGAGGTAGCCCCCAGCGCCGCACTAATAACGAACAGATACATAGCAACCTTGGGCATTGTGGCCTCGGCTACCAGGGTCAGGGGCTGATTGGCAACCTGCTCCATGGGAAGGACGCCAGCCGCCACAAGAGCGATCAGCACATAGAACACACCCACGCCAAAGGTGGAGGCCACCATGACTTTGGGTATGGTGCGCCCGGCGTCCTTGGCCTCGCCGCCCAGCTCGGCAATGAACTGCGCCCCCGCGGTGGCAGAGCTCAGAAGGGCCAGGGTGCTGACAAACATCAACGGGCCGTTGGGGAACATATTGGCTGGATTCATCACATAGCTCAGATCCGTTTTGGGCAGACCGAACAGGACGAACAGCCCCAGCCCGCCAAACAGGGCAAAGCTGATGATCTTGTTCAGCAGAGCGGCGGACTTGGCCCCGGTCAGGTTCATGGCGTAGAACAGTGTCAGGATCTCCATGGCCGCCAGATGCTGATTGACGCTGGGCACAATGCTGGAGAAATAGGCCCCAAAGCTCAACGCATATTGGGAGACGGCTACACTGTAGGACGTGACATGAAGCAGTAGGTAGATCATGCCGAAGCCCTTATTGATCAAACGGCTGCAATAGCAGTATGGACCGCCGGTGGTGGGGACCGCAGAACTCAGAATCGCCACGGGGAAAATGCTGATGATGGTCAGGAACGGCGAAATCAGAAATGCCAGCACCACGCCGGTGCCCGTCATATCGATGGCAACGCCGGTGGAGGACATGATACCCGCACCTATGATCTGGCCAACGGCAATCGCCATCAGATCCCAAAAGCCGAGGTTGCGGATCAGTTTGCTCTCTTGTCGTTCTGTACTCATGAAAACCTCTCCTGCAATCAAATTTTGTTGTTAGGGTTGCACTCGCTCACTTTCTTGGCAAAGGCCAGCAACTCCGGGTCCACCATCTGGGTGAGTTCCACCTTTTTGATCTCATCCGGCAGAGCCGCTTGCAGCGTCTGTTCAATAAATAAGCGGGTGGTGACATCCGCCGAGGGACAGCCGGAGCAGGCCCCCTTGCATCTCCAGCCACACCACGCCATCGGCGTAATCCACCAGCTTGGCATCGCCGCCGTGCCCCTCCAGCATGGGCCGAACCTGTTCGTTCAGAACGTCTTCGATCTTTTGCATGATTTTCATGATGCTTCACTCCTTTGGGTGATGGGATGGAGTTGGAATGGCCGGGCCGGAGCAGTTTGTCCGGCCCGGCCATTCCAACAAAGAAAGAGGGGAACTCGGTATGGAAAAGTTACTCGGCGTGAGGCAGATCCAGGGTGGTGCAGATGCGGCCCTGGCGCTTGCCGATGCTGGCGATGATGGCGTCGCACTTCTCCGGGTCCTTGGTGATGCCGGTGGCGGCCTTCACCATGTCCTGGAGGTGCTTCCAGTCGGTGTAGGAACGGGCCATGACGGTGGACGCCTCCTGGTTCCCGCCGCCGTGGAGGGCCATAGCCGTCCAGTTGGAGCCGCGGGCCATGTGTTCGATGAAGCGGGTGGCGCGCAGACGGTCGAAGGCGTCGTAGTCCGGGTTGCCGGGGTTGTAGGCCGCCTGACACACAGCGCCCACACCGGCGGAGCGCATATCCAGCTCGGAGGGAGCGGTATCGCCGAACCCAGCGATGATATTGCGGGCATAACGCACCGCGTCGAAGGGCATCCGGGTGCAGTGGTACTTGCAGGTGTGGGACAGCAGCGGATTGGGAATCCAGAAGCCGCTGGGATGCTGGAAGCCCTCCACGCCGGAGGCGATGGACAGGGCGTACACCGTTTCGGCGGTCATAGCCATCTCGGTGAGCTTGGTCTTGATGTGGCCCGCCTTCTGAACACCCACCATCTCGGTGACCAGGCTGGCCGCGCCGGTGAGGGCGGACACGCCGCCCGCCTTGCACCCGCCAGCGGTGAGGCGGTGAACGGCGGTGAAGTAGCTGAGCAGGCGGCCCACATACTTGGTCTCGCCGCACATGAAGACCCACTCGTTGGGGACGAACACCTTGTCGAAGTACACCAGAGCCTGATGGTCGGCGTAGGGCTTGCCCAGGTCGATGCCCTCAATGTCGCCGCCCACCTCGAAGAACCGCTTATCCTGGGGCGTGCGGCCCAGCACGAAGGTGATGTTGGGGGAGTCGGCGGGGACGGCGCAGGCCAGGGCGAAATCCTTGTCCTCGGGGCGCATATTGGTGGTGGGGACGATGATGATCTCGTGGGCGAACAGGATGCCGGTCTGGTTGCACTTGTAGCCGCTGATCACGATGCCGTCCTCGCGGATCTCGTCCACGTGGACGTAGCAGTCCTTGTTAGGCTGCTGGTGGGGAGGCAGGGAGCGCAGACCCTTTACGTCGGTGACGGTGACGGTGCAGCTCAGGTCGTTCTTCTGGACGTAATCCAGGAACTTGGTGAACCGCTCGAAGTAGTGGGTGCCCAGATCCTGATCCATATCATGGGTGCAGGGGCCCAGGCCAGCGAACGCCTCGGAGCCGGTGCAGCGGTGGGTGTAGCAGCCGATGACCTCGGCCAAAGCGCGGGCGGCGCGGGTCTTGCGGTTGGCGTCCTCGGGGGAGCGGAGGGGGGCGTTGTAGATGCTCACCCGCTCCCCATTAAGGTGGGACTTCACCGTCACCAGATCCTCCCAGTCGGGGTTGCTCTGGAGTTCATACACCTTGGACACCGCGTTGAAGCTGGCGGCCAGCGGCAGGAAGGTAGTCAGATCCTTGATCTGCTCTCCCAGGAACCACACGTTCATGGGCTTGCGGGTGTGGATACTGGCCTGATACTGCTCTCTTGCCATGATTGCCATACTGTTTTTCTCCTATATATTTCGTTTTTCGCGGGTTTTACACGATCAGGTGCATTTTCTTTGCGGCCTCGGTCAACTCCTCCCGGAAGTTGGGGTGAGCAATGCCGATGAGGGCCTTGGCCCGCTCGGAGCAGGTCAGCCCCTTGAGCCGCACCATGCCCTGTTCGGTGACGATGTAATCCACATCGTTCCGGGTGGTGGTGACGCAGGAGCCCTCGGTGAGCATCGGCTTGATCTTGGAGATGGTGCCGCCCTTGGCGGCGGACTTGAAGGCCAGGAAGGACTTGCCGCCTTTGGAGGCGGCGGCGCCCCGGATGAAGTCCACCTGTCCGCCCGCACCGCTGAAGTTTTTGGGGCCGATGGTTTCTGAACACACCTGCCCGAACAGGTCGATCTCCATGCAGGAGTTGATAGGGATCACGTCATCGTTCTGGGCGATGATCCGGGGGTCGTTCACATAGTCCACCGGCAGGAACTCCACGCCGGGGTTGTCGTCCAAAAAGTCATAGGCCCGCCGGGAGCCGAAGGTGAAGGTGACGATGGTCTTGCCCTGGTGGATGTTCTTGCGGTCATTGGTGACCACCCTTGCCTCCATTAGGTCCACGATGCTGTCACAGAACATCTCGCTGTGGATGCCCAAGTCTTTCTTGTCCATCAGTGCCTGGGCCACCGCGTTGGGGATGCCGCCGATGCCCAACTGGAGGGTGGCACCGTCGGGGATATGCTCGGCGATCATGCTGCCGATCACCTGGTCGTCCTTGGAGATGGGTGCGGAGGGCACCTCCGTGATGGGTGTGTCGTTCTCCACCAGGGCGTCCACCTCCGTGATGTGGATGTGACTCCCAAAGGTGCGGGGCATGGTGGGATTGACCTCCAGGTACAGCCGCTTGGCCTTCTTGCGGATCTCGCTCAGATCCGCCGCCGTGCCACAGCTGAAATAGCCGTGCTTGTCCATGGGGGACACAGTACAGTAGAACACGTCCGGCCCCTCCAGCGCGTCACGCCAGACGGCGGGCACCTGGCTGTAGTGGCTGGGCAGGTAGTCCGCCCGTCCCTCCCAGATGACCTCGCGGTCGAAGCCGCTGACAAAGTGGGAGACGTGGCGGATGTGGGCCTCCATCCCCGGCTCCATGTAGAGCTGCTGGCGCATGGGGAGCAGGAGGTAGTGGCGGATGTCGCGCAGGTCCTCCGCTTTGGCCCGCCGGGCCAGGGCGTCCAGGATAGCGATGGGATCCGTGATCTGTCCGTTGCTGAGGCAGATGTCGCCGGACTGGAACAGCTCGGCCAGCTCCTCCGGGGTCCTGAGCTTCTCCTGGTACAGCTGGGACCAACGATCCATATTGACCCTCCTTTCGTTGTGCCCGCTGTGAAAAAACACCGGGGCAATGTGCTTGCGGTTTTGCATTGCCTCTGTTTTGCTTGGTTGTAGTAAACTGTACGATGATGATTTTATCTGTTTTCACTATAATGTCAATGTATTTCGAGCACTTTCGGCATCGGTTTCCAAAACGCATAATTGATGTAGAATTGCATCGCTCAAATTTGCTTCACTTTTTCTAACGCCTTTTTCGTAAAAAAGCACCCGCCGCCAGTTTGATCCGGCGGCGGGCACTGCTCTTTGATTTTTGGTCTATTTCTGGATCGCATAGGTGCTGAGCTTCCTGGAAATGGTGGATTGGTCCATTCCCAGGGCGCGGGCCATCTCCCTTGTGGCCGGGTACTGCTCCTGGGCGCGGATCAGGAGCTGGCGCTCCACTTCCTGCACCGCCTCTTTCAACGGCATAATCCCCAGGACAGACACCTGGGACAGTCCCCCATCACTTCCGGGCTGGCGGTAGCGGTGGGGCAAGTCATCCGGGACAATTACATCGTTTTGCACCAGTACCACCATTGTCTCGATCAAGTTCTCCAACTCCTGGATGTTTCCAGGCCAGTCCAGCTTACGCATGATTTTGCCCAACTCCATGGACAATTCTTTGTGCTTGCCGTACTTCTCGTTAAACTTTCCAATGAAATGAATTGCAAAGGGGAGGATATTATCCCGCCGTTCCCGTAGGGGCGGCACCTCAATATTGATCACGTCCAAACGGTAGTAGAGATCCTGGCGGAATTTTCCCTCTCGTACCAACTGCCACAAGTCTCGGCTGGTGGCGGCAATAATGCGAACATCAACAGGGAGAGGCCGGGTGCCTCCAATACGTGTCACAGCTCCCTCTTGGATTACCCGGAGCAGCTTGACCTGCAAGTCCAAATCCAGTTCGCCGATCTCATCCAGGAACAGCGTTCCCTTATGTGCCATCTCAAAAAAGCCCGCTTTGCCCTTCTGGCGAACGCCGGAAAACGCTCCATCCTCGTAGCCATACAACTCCGCCTCAAACAGTGACGCCGGAATTGCCCCGCAGTTGATGCGGATGATGGGCTGATTCGCCCGGTTGCTGGAGCGGTGGACTTGATTGACTACCACCTCTTTACCTGTACCCGGTTCCCCTGTGATGAGCAGGGTGGAATCCACTCGGGAGATAGCCTTAATGGTGTCAGAAATCTGGCGCATAGCTTTGCTGTGAGTCACAAACTGGGGTGCGGCATTTTGATTTTGCAGAAAGTTTAGTTCCTGGATATAGCCCTGAGTTACCATGCGCTGGTGTTCCAGCTTATTTTGCAAGTCGTTGAGTTCGGTAATATCCCGGAGGTTAACCACAACGGAGGAAAACGCACCACAGGCATCAAAGGCGGGTGTTCCGGTGGCAATGAGCCGCTTGTCTTTACGCTCGATCACCACGGTGGCCGCTTCCTGGCTCTCCACAACTTTCAATGCCGCCGATTCGGGGTACAGCCCCTCGGACACCAATTCCGCCACATTCCGGCCCAACACGTCCCGGCAGGGAACGGAAAAGGCCCGTTCAAATGCGGCATTAACCCGAATAACTACCCCGTGACTGTCCGTGGCCAAAAAACCATCATGGGAACTCTCCACAAAAATGTTGATCTCTTGAAGCAGGCCGTTGGTTACGTCTAACTCCTGCATCACGCAATGGGAGTGCATAGATTCATGGAGTAGAACCACAGCTGCCCCCTCGACAAAAAAAGCTGTACTTTTCCCCCGGAGTGTGGTATACTGCCGGAAACGGCTCCTCTCCGGGGGCGGGCTTGGCCCGCTCCTCCACGCCCTGGGCCGGGGCGGGCGGACGGGTCGAGCCCTTTTTTACGGCGTAAACCGCTGGTGGCAGCGGTGTTTGATAGGCAGAGAGAACAGGCAGTCAGCGCGGGGCCGGACGGCCC
>CATJRT010000075.1 GCA_949742895.1 uncultured Eubacteriales bacterium
GGCGTGGCAGGGGCTTATGGTGGGCCTGCTCACCTTAGCCGCCTACTGGCTGGGGGAATATGTGCTCAGCGACCCCGCCCTGGCGGACGCCACCGCCAATACTATGGCCTTCGCCACGCTGACCTTCTGCCAGCTCTTCCACGCCTTCGACGTGCGCAGCGAGGACCAGTCCATCTTCAAAATCGGGTTGTTCTCCAACTCCGCCATGAACAAAGCGTTCCTGGTGGGGGGCGCGCTCCAGCTTGCGGTGCTGCTCTTCCCGCCGCTCCAGGCTGTGTTCCAAGTGTGCAGCCTGTCCGGCGTGGAATGGCTGTGCGTGCTGGGGCTGTCCCTCACGCCGGTGATCATCTGCGAGATTGAAAAGGCAGCCAGGAGAAGATAAGACAAGACCCGCCCCCGAATACTTCGGAGGCGGGTCTAAAATAATGAGGTATTAACACGTTAAGTATTGGGATTACTTGCCATAAATGTAAATGTTCCAATGGTTGTAATACCATCAGAGGAATATAGAGGAATGGTACGAGATCCGCCTTGAGCCATGAAAGCAATTGCTTCTTCAGGAGTGGCAACACTGCAATTCCAGTCTTCTGCACGGACGTAACCCATAATACCATCGTTTCCTTGCGCTAAAATCAAATCGGGTTGTATTCCGACTTGATTCAGGAAAAACTCAGAACCATATATTTCTCCAGATTGGTTTCGTCTTATGGAAGCGTCATCTGGTGTAGTATCCTTATCTTTTGGGGCATAGTTTGGAGTTTGATATGAGGACTCAACAACATAGCCCTTTCCGTTATATATTTTTGCACTGCCTTTGCTGAAATAGTATCCACTTGAAGTGTAATAGGAGACGCAGTCAAAAATCGAACTTGCAGTTTCGGTGGTATAAATCCAATCGGAAGATGCGACTACTGCACCAGAATTTGCATTGTATATTGCAGCTTGGGCACCTAAGTATCCTGTTGGAAGAGCGGAGTTAGTGCCAACATTTGTCTGAGCTCTAATTTCATGACGATTAAAATTATGGATGGTTGATTCAATTGTGTAGTTACGGCTATTTATTGATACCGTTTTTACATCAGAGAATCCCATATCCGCGAATGCTGGTATTACGGAAAGGGTGACAACAAAAAGAATTACGCATACAATGCCGCTAATGCGCTTAAATTTTTGATTTTCATAACGATTCCCCTTTCAAAAACACTCATAACTATTGACTAATGAAAAATTGTCCGATGACAGTGACTCCATCCTCCAGATACATATTGACAAAATGATCATGGGGAACATATTTTGCGGCAGCTTCTGGGGTGGAAACAGAAGCACCCTCATCTTCGGACTGCCTAATATAGCCAAGTAAACCGTCTTCATTTTGCGCCAACATCAAATCAGGGATTACGTCAACCCCTTTTATGCTGGGACCATAGGTTTCCCCGTTTTGATTGATAGGATATCCATTTTCCATAACCTCGCTATGGCTGGGGATAGATAGCTCACGGTTAGGATCATATACCTCAGCGGCAGGAGCGATGCGGGACAGCATCGCACAGAGGTAAAGTGAGAGAATACAACAGACAAGCAGAAAAACGGGAAGCACCTTTTGCTTCATCGCAATCACCTCCACAAAATAACATTTACAAGTTTAACTTAGCATACGATTGAAAAATTGTCAATATTAAACGAGAGACTCATTTCAAAACAAGGCGGGTCAGCGCGGCGGCAAACCAGTCCGGCAGGGGGGAGTCCACCGTCAGGCGTTCCCCGGTGGCGGGGTGGGTGAAGGTGAGCTGCGCGGCGTGAAGGCACTGGCCTGCCAGCCCCGGCACAGGCTTCTTCACGCCGTACACCGTGTCCCCCAGCAGGGGGTGGCCGGTGTGAGCCATGTGGACACGGATCTGGTGGGTGCGTCCCGTCTCCAGGCGGCAGGTGATGTGGGAATACCCATTCTGACTGTCAATAAGCTGCCAGTGGGTGACGGCTTCCCGGCCCTCGCCGGGACGGCACACCGCCATGCGCTTGCGGTCCGTGGGATGGCGGGCGATGGGGGCGTTTACCGTGCCGGAGTCCTCCCGGAGGCCGCCCAGAACCACGGCATGATACAGGCGGAACAGGGAGTGGTCCTGGAGCTGGGCGGCCAGGGCCAGATGGGCGCGGTCGTTCTTGGCGGCGACCACCAGCCCGGAGGTGTCCCGGTCGATGCGGTGGACGATGCCGGGGCGGAGCTGGCCGTTGATTCCGGAAAGTGAATTTTTGCAGTGATATAACAAAGCGTTGACCAGGGTGCCGTCCGGGTGCCCCGGCGCGGGATGGACCACCATGCCCACCGGCTTGTCCACCACGATGACTTCATTGTCCTCATAGGCCACGCAGAGCGGGATGTCCTGGGGGATGAGGTCCAGCGGCTCGGGCTGGGGCGGGGCGATCAAAAGCCGGTCGCCGGAGCGGAGCTTGGCGTTCTTTTTCAGGGGGATGCCGTTTTGCGTGACCCGGCCCTCCTCCAGCCAGCGCTGGGCAGCTGAACGGGTCACGCCCTCCAGGGCGGCGGATATGACCGCATCCGCCCGTCCGCCCGGTTCAGGGACCGTCAGGGGGAATTGGGGCGCCGTCATCCGGTGTCTCCTCCTTTTCCTTGTCATCGTCCCAAAACAGCAGGACGTAGAGGAACAGCAGTGGCACGCCGATGGTGATGCAGCAGTCGGCCACGTTGAACACGGCGAAGTTTATAAAGGTGGTTTGGAACATATCGGTGACGAAGCCGAAGGCGGCCCGGTCGATGAGGTTGCCTACGCCGCCGGACAGGATGAGTGCGGCGGACCACAGACCCAGACGGCCCCGGAGCTTTCCCCTTACCACCAGATACGCGATGACCAGCACCACGATGGCAGAGGCCAGGGTGAGCAGCCAGGTGTGCTGGCGCAGGATGGAGAAGGCCGCGCCGGTGTTCTGGACGTAGGTGAGGTCCAGCACATGGGGGATGAAGGGGACGGACTGGCCCAGGGGGATGTTGGCCCGGACCAGGTATTTCACGATTTGGTCGATGACCACCAGGGCCACGGCAAGGATGGCGTAAAACATGGGATCAGCCTTTCTGTTTGTCAAGTGTGACGCCTAATGCGCGGCATTTTTTCAGGGCAAGCTCATGACCCTGCCGCGCCGCCCGCAAATACCAGTACTCTGCCTGCTCAAGGTCGGCCTGCGTACCAATGCCGTCCTCGTAGAATTCGGCCAGATTGCACTGAGCATCCCAGTCACCGTGTTCAGCGGCCTTTTTCGTCCACGCAAAGGCCTTGGACAAGTCCTTCTCTACGCCCAGGCCTTCATAATAAAAATATCCGATTTGACATTCCGCCAACGGATAGCCGCCTTCGGCCAGCGCCAGGTGGCCAAGGAAGCATTTTTCGTACTGTCCCATTTTGAAATATTCTTCAATCAGGCGGCTGCATTCGTCGAATTCCTTACACGGTTGATAGTAACCCATCGCTTCTTACACCTACAATCCGTAAAAAATAACTGCCGGGGCGGGTACCCCGGCAGCTCTTCTATCACGATTTTTACTTCCCGGCAAGGGTTTCGTCAATGGCGTGGAGCCTACAGCCACTGGATAAATGCTGTCTTATCGGCGCAATTATATCCAGCATGAACATAGAAATCTAACGTTTTTTGCTCTCTTGAGCCAGTCAACAGCATCATTTTGTAGCAATTCTGCCGCTCTGCCAAGGCCTTCGCGTGGTCCAGGCACTGGGTGGCATAGCCTTTTCCTCTATGTTCCGAATGTGTGACTACATTTTCCACAAAGGCGTATGGCCGCACGTTCCGGGTCAGGTTGGGAATGATGATGCAGACACAGGAGGAGACAATTTTTCCATCTATTTCGTTGACAATCAAATGGTGGTTTTCATCGGATAGGATCTGCTCCCATACCGTCGCCAAGTGCTCGGAATCTACCGGCATTGACGTTTCATGGAGGCATAGGTATAGTTCCAATAGGCACTGCAAATCCTCGCGGTTCGCCTCTCGTATCATGGTTGTGACCTCGTATCCTAAAAAATAACTGCCAGGGCGGAAGCCCCGGCAGTCATTATATCACAGCTTTTCTTATTTGGAAAGGGCCTCGTCGATGGCTTGGGCGGCGGTCTTGCCCGCGCCCATGGCTAGGATGACCGTGGCCGCGCCCGTCACCGCGTCGCCGCCGGCGTACACGCCCTCCCGGCTGGTCAGGCCGTGCTCGTCAGCGATGATGCCGCCCCACCTCTCCGTCTCAAGCCCCTCAGTGGTGGACTTGATGAGGGGGTTGGGGCTGGTGCCCAGGGCCATGATCACGCAGTCCAGGTCGATCTCGAACTCGCTGCCCTTCTTCACGATGGGGCGGCGGCGTCCGGAGGCGTCCGGTTCGCCCAACTCCATCTCCACGCAACGGATGCCGGACACGGAGCCATTGCGCGGGTCCCGCTTGTCCTCCTCGTTGTGGTAGCCCAGGATCTCCACCGGGTTGGTGAGGGTCTTGA
>CATJRT010000076.1 GCA_949742895.1 uncultured Eubacteriales bacterium
AGAGCACAGGCCGCACAGCACCGACAGGCGGGACAGCTGCCTGCCGCAGATCCTAGCCGACTCCAGCTCCCCCGCGCCCAGCACGCTGGCCAGGAGGATACCGCCGCCGTTCGCGACGCCTCTGGTGAAGCACAGGATCACGTTTTTGATCACGGCAGCGATGGAGTTGGCGGCCGTGATCTCGCCGCCCAGGTGGCCGATGATGGCGCTGCAACTGGTGGTGCCCAGGCCCCAGACCAGATGGTTGAGCAGGACAGGGAAGCTGTAGCGCCAAAAATCCCGCTCCAGCCCCAGATCCAGGCGGAACAGCTGTGCCCGCTGAAGGGGCACGTCTTTTGCGGCCCGGGCGTCCCACAGCACCAGCAGCAGCTCCACTGCCCGGGAGATCGAGGTGGTCAGCGCTGCGCCCCTGGCCCCCATGGGGGGCACCCCAAACAACCCAAAAATGAAGATAGCGTTGAGCACCGTGTCGAGCCCCATGGCAAAGGAGCTGATGGCGGCGCTCCATTTGGCCCTGCCCGTGGTCTTCATCACACACAGCCAGCATTGGGAGATACCCGTGAGCAGATAAGAAGGGGCGGCCAGGCGGAGATAGGCGCTTCCAATGGAGATGAGCGTCTCTTCATCCGCGAAGATCCCCATCAGCAGCCGGGGGGCCAGCAGGGCCGCGCCAAAAAAGAGCAGGCCGATCCCGGCGGCATAGCGCAGGATGAGATGGAATACCCGCCGGACCATCTGCCGGTCGCCCCTGCCCTGGTACTGCGCCATGATGAGGGTGGCCCCGCTGACCAGGGCTCCGAGAAACAGGTTTTCTACGAATTGGATCTGGGCGGCCAACGACACCGCCGCCAGCGCATCCTGGCTGACAAAGCCCAGCATGGCCGCATCTCCAGCGCTGACGGCGGCCAGCATGAACTGCTGGAAGGCAATGGGAAGGGCCAGCTCTTTGAGGCGTGCGTAAAAGTCCCGGCGGGAGAGGGCCGGATGCTCTGCACCCGTCACGCCTTTGCCCCGCTGTCCGCCCGGCGCAGCTCCCCGAGCCGGGCGGATACCATGGCAAAACCAGCGCCCGCAAAAACCATCTTGCGGATCTCCTCCTCAGCCTCCGGCGGGCACTGACGGCGGACCTTTTCCCACATCAGCTCCGGCGGAATCCGCCGGTCGTACTGCCGGGGCACCACGTCGCAGGTGGTTTGATACCAGTCCAGCATGGCCATGCGGAGCCTGCGGATCTCCGGCTCATGCTCCGGGCGGCCGTAGGCGTTGACCTCCTCCAGGGGGTCCCGCTCCAAGTCGTAGAACTCGTGTTCTCCGGAGGTGCGGTGGACGTATTTATAACGCCGGTCCCGGACCATGGTGCCCTTGGCGTGGGCCAGGGCGTCGGTCTGGGCGGTCTGCCGGGGCCAGTACATGCTGGCCTTGGGGATGGTGCCCCCGTTGCCTGCCGCGGCGTGGTATTCATCGCACTGCTCCTCGTGGGGCAGACGGCCGCCCTCGCAAAACGCGTACTCCCGCAAGCAGGCGCTCCGGTCCGCCAGCACGGGCAGCAGGCTTTTCCCAAAGTGGTCACCGGAGGGGGCCACCCCGGCCAGGTCCATGGCGGTGGCGTAGAAATCCACCAGCTCCGCCAGCGAATCGGAGACGCCGGGGTCCACTGCCGTTCCCTTGGGAGGCTTGATCAGCAGGGGGACCCGGGTGAGGCAGTCCTCAAAGGTGTTCTGCGCCTTCTCCGGGATGCCGTAGTCACCGGTGTAGTCGCCGTGGTCGCTGAAAAAGAAGATCGCGCTGTTGTCATAGATTCCGGCCTCCTTCAACGCCTGGCACAGCCGCCGGAACTGGTCGTCCACCTTCCGGCACATGCCCAGGTAGCAGGCCCGCAGCTCGTCCCAGTCCGCCTCGGTGTAGGCTTCCATCCCCATGTGTTCCCGCAGCCGGGCCTGCATCCGGGACTTGCCCGCTCCGATCCCGGCACGGCGGGGCAGCTTTGCCCGGTCGATCATGGAGAAATAGGGCTCCTCCACAGCGTAGGGCGGATGGGGATACATCGGCCCCAGGAACAGGCACAGGGGCTTGCCGTCCACCGGGTCTTTGATCCGCGCGATGGCCGCGTCCACCGCCGCGTCGTCGGCGCTGTAGTGCCTGCCCTCGCCGTCCAGCCCCAGGCGGCCCTCGTAGTGGGAGTAATAGTTTTTATCTCCAGGCTGTCCCCGCAGGCCGGGATCCTCCGGTCCCGGCGGGGGGGCCATGGCGGCAGCGGTGAACACCTCGTCGGCGTGGCGGGCCATCAGGCCGGGTTCCTGCCCCGCCAACAGGTCGTTGCGGTCATTCATCCACACGTGGTAGCCCGCGTCTTTCAGCTGGCTGAGCAGGGTGGCGTCCCCATCGTGGAGCAGGTGCTGCATGGTGCGGTGGCCGTGGACGTGGGGATAGAGGCCGGTGAAGAAGCTGCACCGGCTGGGCACGCACACCGGATTCTGGCAAAAGGCATTGCGGAAAGACACCGCCTCCTCCCGGGCGAATCCATCCAGAAACGGTGTGGACGAGGCGGGGTTGCCCAGATGGGCCAAGGCGTCGGCCCGCATCTGATCCGGGTTGAAAATGATGATGTTGGGCTGCATGGTCTCACGCTCCTTTTATCATATGGAAAGGGGCGGCGGCATTGCGCCGCCGCCCCCTGAGAGGTTTTCAGCCTCAGCAGACCTCCACAGGGCAGATATAGGCGCGCCTGCCCATCACATCCACAGTCTTGCCCACCAACTCGATCTTTCGCTGAAGGGGCAGGTCCCTGGAGCTGACGCCCACCTTGACGGTGAGGTCGCCGGGCTCCACCACGAAGTCCATGTTCTCGTTGTAGTAGCCCATCTGGGCGGTGTTCAAGTGGAATTTGACGATCTTTTCCTCGCCGGGGGCCAGGGTGACCCGCTTGAAGCCCCGCAACTCCATCACCGGGCGGATTACGTGGGCGCCAAAGAAGCTGGTGTACAGCTGTACCACCTCGTCGCCCGCCACGCCGCCGGTGTTTTTCACCTTGCAGGACACCTCCACCACACCGTCGGTGGGCACCTCGCCGCAGGGCAGCTCCAGGCCGGAGAGCTGGAAGGTGGTGTAGCTCAGGCCGTGGCCGAAGCAGTACAGGGGGTCGGCGGGCCCATCCACATAGCCGCCGGAGAAGATTGAGCTTCCGGTGCTGTTGTCGCCGCCGCTCTGGTAGCCCGAGCCGGTGCGGTGGTTGTAGGTCAGGGGGATCTGGCCGGGGCTGCGGGGGATGGACATGGTCAGCTTGCCGCCGGGGACGGTGACGCCGTCCAGTACATCCGCCACCGCCTTGCCCGCGAACTGGCCGGGCATGAACGCCTGGAGGATCGCTCCGCAGTGCTCCGCCGCCCAGTTGACGGAGAAGACACCGGGGCCGTAGAGCACCACCACCATGGGCTTGCCCACGGCGGCAACGGCTTCCAGAAGCTGCTGCTGCACGCCGGGCAGGTCCAGGAACTGCCGGTCCTTGCCCTCGCCGCCGGTGACGTTCACCCAGCCGCTGTTGCCGCCCAGGGCCATGACCACCACATCGGCGTCCTTGGCGGCGGCCACGGCCTCGTCAAAGCCGGAGGTGTCCTCCTTGATGATGTCGCAACCCTGGGCGTACACGACCTGATGGCGGTCAGCCAGCGCCTCGCGCAGGCTGCGGGCGCCCATCTCCCGCAGGACGCTGTTCATGTCGCCCAGCTTGGCCCGGTCTTCGCCGGAGAACATGGCGTACATGGCGGCGAAGGGGCCGGGGACCACCTTCTTCTCTCCGCCGTCCTGTTCCTGGTCGGCCTTGGCCTGCTCGTCGGCGATACCGTTGAAGGTGGTGGCCTCGCCGCTGGCCCCGGCCTGGAGCATCTCGATGTATGCGGGATAGGTGTAGCCGCTGACGGGATAGCGCAGGCTGTCGCCATGGGGGCCGATGACGGCCAGCTTCGCCCCGGCGACCAGGGGCAGCACGCCATCGTTTTTCAGCAGCACCAGGGACTTTCCGGCGATCTTCTCGCTCAGGGCGTTTTTCTGCGCGTCGTTCATGGCTTGGAGGACCTTGTCCACATCGCAATAGGGGTTTTCAAACAGCCCCATGTCGAACTTGATGGCCAGTACCCGGCGGACGGATTCGTCCAGCACGGACTCGTCCAGCTCCCCGGCGCGGACATACTCGGGCAGGTGGCGGAAGGCCGCGCCCACGGGGATCTCGGTGTCGCAGCCGCCTTTCTTGGCCAGCAGCCCCGCCTCCTCATAAGTACGGGAGAGCTTGTAGTAGTTGTACAGCTTCAGCACCGCCGCTCCGTCGGAGGTGAGCACGCCCTGGAAGCCCATGGCGTCCCGCAGCAGGGTGCGGGCGATCTTTGGGTTCATGATGACGGGCAGGCCGTCGATCTCCCCGTAGTTGCCCATCACCGCGTCCAGCCCGGCCTCCTTGTCGGCGGCCTCGAAGGGGGTGGCGAACACCTCGTAGAGTTCCCGGTCGTTGATCCGCGCCACGGCGGTGTTCAGCCCAGCCTGGCTCTCGGAGTAGCCCAGGAAGTGTTTAGCGATACAGCTCACGCCCTGGCCCTGCATACCGCGGACATAGTTGATGCCGAACTGGCTGATAAGGTAGGGATCCTCGCCGAACGTCTCATAAGTGCGGCCCCAGCGGGGGTCTCGGGACACGTCGATCACCGGGCTCATGGCAGAGGTGATGCCTACGCTGCGGCTCTCCTGGCCGATGACGCGGCTCATCTCCTCCGCCAGCTCCGGCTCCCAGGTACACCCCAGGTTGGCCATGGACGGGAACAGGGTGCCGCCGGCGGCGGGATAGCCGCACAGGTTTTCCGTCTGAAGGGCCACGGGGATGCCAAGGCGGGTCTCCTTGACGAAATACTCCTGCACGGTGTTGGAAATCTCGGCGATCTGTACCGGGTCCACCAGGCCCACGATGGAGTATTGGGTGAACCGGCCGTGGCCGTTGGGAAATTTCTCCCTCAGCGCGTCCACATCCACCTTGCCGTCCACGATGAAGGAGGCGGCCAGGTCGCCGCAAAGCTGCGCGGCCTTTTCCTCCAGGGTCATACGGGAGAGAAGGTCCTCCACCCGCTGCGCGGTGGGCAGCGCTTTGTTTCTGTAGTCTTCCATGTTCTTCCTCCTTGATTTTGTGTTTGGCAGAGCTCCTCCGCCTTTATACTTTATTAACTTAATAAAATAATATAACAATCGTTTGCGCTTTGCTAGTGGCGAATATAGCTAAACTTATCCAGTTGTTTTTGTGCAGTTAGACAAAAAAGCTACCGCCCCACTGGGACGGCAGCTTTTTTGAATGAAGTATAGCTCAGAACGTAAGGTCCCCTGTGTTGTAGTGCTCCACATATTTCTGGCTGCTACTCTGGACGTGGGCCACCCGCTCAGGAGTGAAACGCAGGAAGATCATATCCCTGGGCGGCCATTTGAGGGCCAGGGTGAAGCGCTGCTCCTCCGTCAGGGGTTCCTCGGAAAAATAGAGGTAAGGGGTGCCGATGGAGGAGCGTTTGGCCGGGCCAAACAGGCCCTCCCGACCGCCCTGCCCGGAGGGGGCGGC
>CATJRT010000077.1 GCA_949742895.1 uncultured Eubacteriales bacterium
CCCATCTCCAGCCGTAATCCAGACATTGACACCATGGTGGGGAGCAAGCCCCGACTGATTATTCTTAACCGGGCGGATCAGGCTGATCCAGCCATGACCGTCAGCTGGCTGACTTGGTTCCGGGAGCGGGGTTGCGGCGCTATGGAGACGGACGCCAAGACTGGTAAGGGTGTGATGCAGTTTTCGGCCACAGCCAAATCCGTGCTGAAGGACAAGATTGAGATGTGGAAGGCCAAGGGGCAGGTTGGACGGCCTGTCCGGGCCATGGTAGTGGGAGTGCCAAACGTGGGCAAATCCACCTTTATCAATAAAGTGGCTAAACGGAAATCAGCCAAGGCAGGGGACCGTCCCGGCGTCACCCGAGGGAAGCAATGGGTAAGCGTAGACAGCACACTACAACTGCTGGATACGCCCGGCATCCTCTGGCCTAAATTTGAGGATGAGACTACCGGTATGTATCTGGCCTTTACCGGAGCGGTAAAGGATGAGATCATGGATTCCGAGGGATTGGCCTGTGCTCTGCTGGAGCTGCTCCGGGACCGCTACCCCAAAGCGTTGGAGGAACGGTACAAGCTGACCGGGCTGGACGGCAGTCAGGGCTGGGAGCTGTTGGAGCAGGTCGCACGCAAGCGGGGTATGCTGAGATCCGGCGGCGAGGTAGATACAGGGCGGATGGCGGGGGTGCTGCTGGATGAGTTCCGAAGCGGCAAGCTTGGACGCTTTACACTTGAGACGCCAGAGGCATGACCAGATTTTAAAGGGGAATGGAGAGAGGTAGCTATGCTTGGTTGGGAGCTGGAGCGAGCCGCAAGAGCGCGGGGCTGCGCCGCAGTGTGCGGCTGTGACGAGGCGGGGGCTGGTCCACTGGCAGGACGCGCATATGCTGCTGCGGTGATCCTGCCGGATGGGCTGGAGTTGCCGTATTTGGATGACTCTAAGAAAGTGACGGAAAAGCGCCGGAAGTTGCTGTTTGATCAGGTTAAGGCTCAGGCAGTGGCTTGGTCGGTAGCGTGGGTGGAGCCGAAGGAGATCGACATGCTGGATATTCTCAACAGTCGGATAAAAGCCATGCAGATGGCTATCGACGGGCTGGAGTTCCATGCAGATTACGCGCTCATTGATGGCAACCGGGATCATGGAAGCCAGTGTGCCATTATGATTGACCATGAAACCGTTGTAAAGGGAGACGGCTTGTCACACAGTATTGCAGCGGCGTCTATCTTGGCAAAGGTGAGCCGGGACCGCTACATGGTCGAGATGGCGGCGCTGTATCCGCAATACGAGTTTGAGCGTCATAAGGGATATCCCACTAAACGCCACTATGAGCTGCTGCAAAAGTATGGGCCCTGTTCCATTCACCGACGCAGCTTCCTGAAAAAGCTGTGAGCAGTGGGGCAGAGGCCCGTATACTGGGCAGGTGGGGAGAGCGGCTTGTTGCGGAGGATCTGCGCAGCAGGGGATGGAACATAGCAGCCTGCAACTTTCGGTGCCGTATGGGTGAAATTGATATTATAGCGGAAAATGCTGTGTTTTTGATATTTGTGGAGGTTAAGCTGAGGAAAAACGATTGGTTTGCTTCTGCCTGTGAAGCTGTAACTCCGGTCAAGCAGCGTAGACTGTACGCTGCCGCTCAATTCTACCTCATCAGTCATTCGACAGAGCTCCAGCCCCGGTTCGACGTGGCAGAGGTATACGCCCCGCAGGGTATCCACACCAAGAGACCCAGCATAAGCTACATAGAAAATGCATTTTAAGGAGAACTGCCATGAAGTGCTTGTGTGTATTCGACGCCCATTGCGACACAATATCCCGCTGCTTAGAGAAGCATGAGGGGCTGGCCCACAACACCGGTATGCTGTCTCTGGAACGGACGGCGAGGTTTGGACGTTATTGCCAGGTTTTTGCCCTATGGGCGGACGGGGAACGTGGGACAGCGAGGGTATATCAGCGCCTTTTACAGTGCTTTCAGGAGCAAATGGTCTGCAACTCAAATAAAATCGTCCAGTGCAGGACGGCTCAGGATGTGGAATGTGCCCATCACTGTGGAAAGGCGGCGGCATTCCTCTCTGTAGAGGGGGCTGAGCTACTGGACTGCGACCCGGCCCGGCTGGACCAAGCGGTGGCAGACGGAGTGGTAGCCATCAATCTGACCTGGAACCATGCCAACGCTCTTTCCGGCTCCAACTGTGACCAGCCGGAGCGGGGATTGTCCCCCATTGGACGTGATTTCGTGCGAAAAATGGAGAATCTGCACATTCTGGTGGACGTTTCCCATCTTTCAGAAGCGGGGTTTTGGGATGTGATGGAGCAGGCCCGCCAGCCGGTCATCGCAAGCCACTCCAACGCAAAATCTGTTTGTGATCACACAATGAACTTGACCGATGAGCAAATAACTGCGATAATAGAAAACCAAGGTGCCATTGGGATGAACTTCTACAAGAACTTTGTGGGAGGGACCAAGGATATGGATGCTTTGCGCAGGCATTTGGATCATATCCTGGAGCTGGGTGGGAGCGCCTGCGCGGCACTGGGGGGCGACTGGGATGGGTGCGACACCATCGATGCCCTGCCGTCCATTGACCAGCTGGACCGATTTTATGAGTATTTGTTGTGCCATGGTTATCATGAAACGGTCGTTTGCGGCCTGTTTTATAACAATTTAATGAGAGTAGTGAGTCAAAGATGAATTATTTGAGCACAAGAAACAAAGAACTGCGTATGAATGCGCCTCAGGCCATTGCTAAAGGGTTGGCCCCGGATGGAGGGCTGATGACTCCGGCGGTACTGCCCCGCCTGCCCTCCAACGCCATGGAGACGATGAAGGAGATGTCCTATCAGCAGCGGGGGGTTTATATTCTGAATAGCTTTCTGGAAGGATTCTCCAGCTCCGAGCTGTCCGCCTATGCCGCAGAGGCCTATGGTGCTGGAAAATTCTCCCATCAAGATGTGGCCCCTGTCCATAAGCTGAATGACGGAACCTTTTGTTTGGAGCTGTGGCATGGTCCCACCTGTGCCTTCAAGGATATGGCGCTTCAGCTCCTGCCCCATCTGCTGTCTGCCTCGCTGGATAAGAACGATGAGAAAAAGACGGTGTGTATTCTGGTGGCCACCTCCGGAGACACCGGCAAGGCGGCCCTTGAAGGTTTTCGTGATGTTGACAAAACCAAAATTCTGGTGTTCTATCCGAAGAATGGCGTGTCAGACATTCAAGAGCTGCAAATGGTCACCCAGGAGGGAGGCAACGTAGGCGTGTGCTCCGTGGTAGGCAACTTCGACGATGCCCAGGCCGGGGTGAAAATGTTGTTCTCCGACGAGGAACTGGCAGCGGAGCTTGCGGAACGAGGGTATTTCCTGTCCTCAGCCAACTCTATCAACTGGGGCCGGGTACTGCCCCAGATTGTCTACTATGTCTCCGCTTATTGTGACCTGCTTAAAAATGGGTCGGTTTCTAAAGGCCAGCAGATCAATGTGTGCGTTCCTACCGGAAATTTCGGCAATATTCTGGCGGCGTACTATGCCAAAGCTATGGGTGTGCCCATTAAGACCCTGATTTGTGCCTCCAATCACAACAATGTGCTTACCGATTTTATTAACAACGGTGTGTACGACCGCAACCGTACCTTCTACAATACCATTTCTCCGTCCATGGATATTCTGATTTCCAGTAATTTGGAGAGGATGCTGTTTGAGCTGTCTGGCCGGAACGATAAGCTGGTTCGGGAGTATATGAACCAGCTGGCCCAAAATGGTAGCTACCGAGTGGATACATCCATTCGGGCCAGGCTTCAGCGGGATTTCCGTGCCGGTTACTGCGATGACGGCCAGACCCGTGCCATGATTGCGAAGATGTGGAAGGATGAGAGCTATCTGATTGATCCCCATACCGCTGTGGCGTTCCATGTGCTGGAGCAGTATCGGGCGGACAGCGGAGACGACACGGCCACTGTTGTGGTGTCCACCGCCAGCCCCTTTAAGTTTTGCTCCAGTGTGCTCACCGCCCTTGGCGTGAAGGAACAGTGGAGCGGTACCGACATTTTGAATCAGCTTTCCAATCATACTGGAGTGGAAGTCCCTGCGCCTTTGGCGCGGCTGAAAAGCCGCCAGCGCCGGTTCAACGATGTGGTGGAAAAGACGGAAATGAAAAGCTGTGTACTGGATATGCTGAAATAAGAGGTGATGGAATGGCTCTGTACGCCATTGGCGACACGCATCTTTCTTTGAGCTCAGACAAGTCCATGGAGGTGTTCGGCGCAGGCTGGGAGGACTATGTGGACAGACTCCGGACAGGCTTTGCAGATGTGGATGATGGGGACACAGTGGTACTGTGCGGTGACCTGTCCTGGGGTATGAATCTGGAGGAGGCCCGGCTGGATTTAGCGTTTTTGGACCGGGAGTTGCCGGGGGAAAAGTGGTTGCTCAAGGGAAACCACGATTATTGGTGGACCACTGCCTCCAAAATGAACGCTTTTTTTCAGGAAAATGGATTTGGCAGGCTCCATATCCTTCACAACAACTGTGCCTTTTATGGTGGCGTGGCCCTATGCGGCACGCGGGGATGGTTTTTTGAGGAGAATGGCGGGCCGCAGTCGGAAAAAGTATTCCGCCGGGAGCTAATCCGTCTGGAGGCGTCCCTGAAAGCGGCGGGAGAGCAGGAAAAATACTGCTTTCTGCACTATCCGCCGCTGTACCGGGGTTACCGTTGTCAGGAGATCATCGACCTGCTGGAGCAGTACAGGGTCAAAGCCTGCCACTACGGACATCTTCATGGCCCCAGCCACCGGCTGGCCATCGAGGGGATGCAGGGGACGGTAGACTATCATCTGGTATCGGCGGATTATGTCGGATTCCGACCAAAAAAAATTTTAGATTGAGCAAAAAAACAGTGGAAATTTTTGTGTCTATCTGATACAATAGGTGAGATTATTAGAAAGAAAGGCCTGACCTTATCAAAATGGGCCGAGTTGGAGGAACATACACAATGAACATCAAGAGCAACGAAAAAAAAGAAAACAGCGCCTTTGAGTTGGTGATCGAAGTCGGATCTGCCGAATTCCAGGCTGCCATCGACAAGGTTTACAATCGCCAGAAGA
>CATJRT010000078.1 GCA_949742895.1 uncultured Eubacteriales bacterium
CGCCACAAGGTTCAAGCTGTCTAATGCTCGCTCCGAGGCGACTAACAACAAGATCAAACTCATCATCCGCACTGCCTTTGGCTTACGCAATGTGGACAATATGGTTGCTATGGTCATGCTCTCCTGCTCTGAACTTCATCCGACTCTCCCGGGCCGTTGAGCTACCCACACAAACTACCGATGCCTCAGATAAAGTGCCAATTCTAATTGCATCCGCTCTGCCGGATCGTTCAGGTTAGCCTGGGTGATCTCCTGGATGCTCTTTAAGCGGTACGCCACAGTATTGTAGTGTACATAAAGCTCCTGTGCCATCCGGCGCTGGTTGCCCAGATTCCGAAAATAGCAGTCCAGTGTTTCCAGCAGCTCCCCACTATGGGGGGCGTCTGGCGCAAGCAGCCCCTTCAAGGTTTCTTGAACAAACAGCCCGACCTCCCGGTGGGGGTCACCAGAGTATAGGAGCCGGAGAATCCCAAGCTGGTCAAACCGCAGGAAGTCGTTTTCGCCCCGATCCTCTGCCGCCTTCAGGGCCAGCTGGGCTTCCCAGCGGCACAGAGACAGGCCGGGTATGCCCGCGTGGGATCGGCTGCATCCGCCGCCCACCGCCAAGGCGGGGTAGTCTGCCTGGAGAGCCCGGAAGATGGACGGAATACGGAGTAAGCTGGATTCCAAGGGATCACAGTCCCCCCGGGCTTCCAGCAGGAGCAGATCCAGGTCGTTCTGGCTCATGATATGGATATCCAGCCTCAGACTGTCCACCTGTTGACGCAGGGCCTGGAAGAATGCCGTCCGCTGGAAAATCGCGGCGTAATGGCCCGTGTCCTTCCGCATTTGGATACGAAGATACAGCAGAGCGTGGGGCTGGGAAAGGTTCAAGCAGAACGCCTTGGCCCGGTACTGCTCCCACTGGTCGTCCATGATACGGTCAGATACAAGGTGGTGGAAAAATTCAGAAAAGCTGTGGCTCTCCCGTTCCCGCACAGAGTGTTCACGGGATATCTCAAGCGGGATCGTTTGTAAGATTTGGGCCAGCATCTCATCATTTAGGGCCGGCGCCCTGCCAGTGCGGCACAGGTAGAGCGCCCCGAAGCTATGGCCGTCCACCCGCATTTCATAGCAGTCCGCTTCCCGTAAAAGCGCCTGCCGCAAGGAGGACTTGTCCATGCCTGTGAAGCGGTCAGCATCCCGCCTGCAAACGCTGTGGGCCTGCCGGCGGTTCAGACTGTCCACCAGCAAAACGCTCCCGCCTGTTATCTTGCCGACCATATCCGCAATCTGCTCCAAGGAAGCGCCTGCGGTGATAGTTTGGATCAACATTTGGTTTACAGACAGGCTGCTGCGCAGCAAAGCCGTCTGCCGGCGCAAACGCTCATCTGACACAGCTTTGGTGATATCGGCAAAGCGCACCTGCTCCGGCAGTTCAATCAGCGGAAATTCCAACCGTTTTGCCGCGGAAAGCATTGCCTCCGGCATTTGCCCAAGGAAACGGGATGTTTTGACGCACACACCGGACAGGCCATGGGCGTCCAGCGTCTGGATAAAGCCAGAGATCGCGGTAGGATCGTCATGGATAGCAAAGCAAGTGCTGACCAACAATTCGTGGGGGTAAATCCAGTTATAATAATCTGGGATGTCGGACAGGCTAACACCGGACACAGGACGATCCAGGGATAGCTCACCACACAGCAGGCGGCTGCCTGAAAACACCGGAAGCTCCAACAGTTCTTTTATGGTTGGGAAATCAGGGTGGTTCATGTGCGCTGTCCTCCTATGCCGCTGATTATGATATTATCATAAATTATAGAAAAAGCTTTGTGAGTTGTCAACATAGAAATGGGCCAATTAGAGTCGTATACTGTTTCCAGAAGCAGAAAGTAATCTCTGCTTCAGAAATGAAAGGAGAACAAAATCATGAACGGTCTGAACAATTCCTCTGCGGTGGCGGCATACTCTGTCTTTCAAAAGCAGGAAAGTGCCCGGAAAATGAAGGAGAGTTGCGGAGTATCGGAATACATTAAAAAACTGAGCGGGCTGGAAGGTTCGCTGGAGAAAAGCGCAATTCGATCCATGCGGCTCTACGGGTAACAAAACATCGCCTGGTGCGTCTGCAAGCTGTGTCGATAATCGGGCCGCTTTTATAGAAAAATTTCAAGGGGAGCTCTGAATAATCGGGGTTCCCCTTTCTCATTGGAGATGATAAGTTGAATCAAGACACCCGGACGGGCAGGCTGGCGGCCTGCCTGTTTCTTTATACATTCGTGGTGTGGGCGGCGCTGCTGCTGGCCCAGTCCCTGGGCGGCGGCCTGCCGGATATCCTGGCAAACCTGACGGCGGCGCTGGAACACCCCTTTGCCATCCGCTGGACAGAGCGCAGCCTGGTTTCCATCCTGATCTGCTCCGCCCTTTACGCCGCCGCGCTATGCTACCTCTCCGCCAACCAGGGTAAGCGCCGGGACGGGGCGGAACACGGCTCCGCCGCCTGGGGGACGCCCCAACAGGTGAACGCCATGTTCGCCCAGAGGGAAAACAAGCTGCTGACCCAGAACGTGCGCCTGGGGCTGGACACCCACAAGCACCGCAGGTCGCTGAACGTGATGGTGATCGGCGGATCAGGGGCAGGCAAGAGCCGGAGCTACGTGAAGCCCAACATTTTGGAGGCCAACACAAATTATGTGATCACCGACCCCAAGTCCGAAGTCCTGCTTGCCACCGGGGGCTACCTCAAAAGCAAGGGGTACGACATCCGGGTACTGAACCTGGTGAACCTGGAGCAATCGGACGGCTACAACCCCTTCCGCTACATCCGGGACGAGAAGGACGCCCTGCGGCTGGTGAACAACCTGATCCAAGCCACTACCCC
>CATJRT010000079.1 GCA_949742895.1 uncultured Eubacteriales bacterium
CCGTGTGCTTGCGGTTGACGTGCTCCCTGCTTAGCGCACCTGATGACAGCCCGCAAGGACGACGGCAACCGCCGCCGCTGGTGCAAGCCCAGCCGCCCCAGCAGCGGGGCGGGCGCTCATGGGTATACCCCATCGGCACCGGGGGAGTCAACCGCCGCCCCGTTTTTATATAGGCACCTTGAAAATTGAGCATGAAAAAAGCCCCCTTGCGGAAGCAAGAGGGCCTTATCAGACAGTATTCTATTGGGAGCGGTCCGCTTATTTGACCGCCCCGCCCAGTGCGCACAGGAGGTCCCCCAGGTTGGGATCATCCCTGTAGTGCTCCAGCCAGTAGTCCGGCGTATCGATGACCCCGGCGCTGACGAGGGCGCCGATACCGTTCTCCGGCGTACTAGAGCGCTGACCGGCCCGGGTGATCTTTGCCGCCGCCTTGACCAGCAGGGCGTCCAGGTACTTGACCCGTCCGCTCTTGACGGTCTGCTTCCAGTATTCCGGGGAGTTGATGACACCCAGCTTTGCGAGCTTGTCCACAGCGGCCACAGCATCACTCTCCTGCCCGGCCTTGCTGCCGTACTTCGGCACGCCGTAGCCACGGATGTACCGGCCATTCACCTTGATGGTCCGGCGCTTCACCGAATCGGAGTAGTTGCCCTCAATGACGGTGATCGTGTTCCCGGACACCTTCTCCACCATGCCTACGTGCTCAGGAGCGCCCAGGTTGTCTCCTGCGCCGCTGTCTTGCCAATCGTAGAAGATGAAGTCGCCGGGGAGCGGCCGGTAGGCGTCGTTCTCCTGCCAGCAGCCAAGGCGCTTGAACAGCTCGATCATGGCGCCGCACCCGCACTCCGTCGGGATGATGTCCGTCATCCCCGCAACAATGGCGGCGGCGGAAACGGTGGTGGCGCACCAGGCGTCGGTGTACTTCACCTTGTAGCCCCGGGCAAGGGGCCGGTGGGCGTTGTAGATGTCGATGATCTCCTTGTGGGTGCCGTTGGCCTCCTTCCGGCCAACCCAGCCCTGCATGACGCCGACGATTTTCTGTCTTACCTGAGCCTCAGTCATTTTGTGTATCCTCCCCATTTACTATGGCCCTGACAGCCATATTGTTTTCCAGCATCTTACGCATATCCTCCAGGGCGTCGTCCACCAGGAGGCTGAACACCTCGAAGCTGACCGATTTTGCCAACCAGGGGAAGCGGGTCACAAACAGATCGTAGACCCGCCGGAGCTTCAGCTTTCCGGTGCCGCCGCCCAGTTCTTTCTCCGCGCTGGTGACTGCCCACACCAGCCACTCGCGGATCTTATCCATCTGCTCGGTGCTGGGCAGGCCGAAATAGTGCCGGATGGCCATTCCCGCCGCCGCCACGACGGCGGCTAAGGCCACGATGATGTACCAGTATTCGATCACAAATTGCATCGGCTGTCCTCCTGTTCACTGTCCAGCGGGAAGCCATCAGCGTCCAGGCCGTGGCGGTTCCGGCTGACCTTTTCTGTCGTAGAGGCGGCGGCGTAGCTCACCAGGTAGGCGGCGCAGGCGGTGAATATTGAAACAGTCACATCACCCGCCGTCTCTCTGCCCGCTGCCGCAAGAACGTAGGAAGCGGCCGCCGCCGCAGTAGCGATAACAACGGCCCATGCTGCCAATTTCTTTTTGAACTCCCATGGACGGCGGCGATTCTGTACGCGCCGGGATCTGTGGTAGTCTGCCATATTGTTCCTCCCTTCCGGTCCTTACAGGAACTTACTGAGCCCCAGAGCTGCGGCGACAATGGCGAGGATCAGCGCGAGGGCCCACCCCAGGGCCTTGTTCTTGATATCCTCCCAGGTTTTCCCAGGTTTCTCCTTCAGCTCTTCAACATCCCCTTCCAGCGCTTCCAGTCTTTCGACCTTATGCTTCATGGGCGTCACAGCGTCCAGGATTTCCTTGTTGCTCTTTTTGAGCTCTTCCATGGACTCCTTGTGCTCCGCCCGCAATTCGGCAAAGGAATTTTTCTGCTCCTTCTGCGCATCGGAAATATTGCGCTTGATCTCCGCCTGGGTCTCCTTGATTTGGCGCACCTGTTCGTCCTGGACCTCGTTGTGGGATTCCAGTTTCCCCAAACGAGCGCCGAAGCGGCTGTTGGTGTCCGTCACGGCCTGATGAAACTCAGTCAACCGGCGGTCCAGGGCTTTCACCTCGCCGCGCACCTCTTCCACGCGCTTTTCCACCGGGCAGTCCTGCCCCGGATAGGTTCCACATTTTTCATCCGGCATTTTTCGCTCTCCTCTCTTAAAGTTAAAATCACACCTGTTGGCAAAACGGCAGCGGATTTTTAGACTGCGGGGCCTGCGGTCCAAGTTCCGTAAAGCCCGGCTGTATACACACTTGTTACTTTTGAGTAAAACTTCCCTTTTCCAAGAATATAATACCCTATTGCGCCGGACGCGTTCTTGCACGGGACTATTTCCCAGTTGTAATTTGCGGATGTGGATGTGGTTGACGAGCAAGACATCCCATAGAATCGGAACCCGGTTGCATGGGTACTATTTACTGTAAATCCGTTGGCACCTGCAGAGAATCCGCTGACCGATGACAAAGCTTTACTGTAAGAGGTGTTCAGCGAAATCTTTTTATCACCGTAGGTGACCTTGAATTCAAGCAACCCGGAAATTGGGAAGCCGGTCAGTTCCGTGTAGCTCAATTTTCCGTAATGAAAGTCAGCGTTCCATTTCCCGCTAAAAATTTTGAGGTTTAACCTGTAAGCGCTAGCGGTTGAGTTGCTTCCAAGTAATACATCCTTGCTAAACGTACTGTTTGTAATACTAGGAATATAGACTTTAATATTGAAAGTTGACCCCGTATTGGTATTAAGACTGTCTCCCTTAAAGCAAATATTTGAAGATGCGCTGCCCGCTTCAATGTACTCCAGTTCGGTATACCCCGCCGGGAGCCTGGATTTCTTCGCATACCGGCAGTACAGCGTGGTATCCCCCGTAACCGTGAAGGTATAGGGGTTACTGGTGATAACACTGCCGCTTCCGATCTGCCACCCGGCGAACTCGTACCCGTCCGGACTGGTCGCCTGCACGGTGACGCTGCCCTCTTTGACCACAGCCCGCTGGGGTGCAGGTGACGATGCGGCCGCTCCAGAACCGGACCACGTTATCCCGCTCCCATTCACAGCGATCGAAAAAGACCAATTCTGTGCGCTGATGCCGGTGGGTGCCAATGTCAGCGTGTAGGTTGGGATCTCCTCGCACTTGGCGGTGACAGCTATATCCTGCGCGGCAGCGAAGGTGTAGGGATTTGCCTGACTCAAAAGCGTGCTCCCGGCGTACCAGCCGGTAAAGCGGTGATCCTCCGCCGGAGTGTAGGTGAGGGTGACAGTTTCCCCCTCCTGGTACTGCCCCGCTCCGGTGACGCTGCCGCCGGAGGCCGGCGCCACAACGGCGGAAATGGTATAGACGGTCGGAGGCCGCACCGCCTCATACACTACCTCTGTCCCCACCAGGGCCCTCTTGATCTTCGCTCCGCCCACGTACAGCGCGGAGATATTCTGTGTACCCAGCTTCAGCATGATCTCACTCCTTGATGAGGTAGAGGGTGGCAGGATCCTTTGCGCTCAGTGCGTTATACTCCGTCTCAGTCAGCGTCACGATGACCGCCACGGTCTCGGACGTGACGCCGCCGGTCCCGGCCTGCATGGCCCCCTGGACGCCGAAGATGGACACGCCCTCCCGGATGTTCTCGGGGACGAGGTTCGGGTCGTCCTGGGCGGAGAGCTGATGGGTAGTGCTCTTTGTCCCTGCGGCCACGTTCCCGGCGGTCTGAGTGGCGGAGGCGGTGACCAGTCCGCCCTCCGCCACGGAGATGGAGGGCACCGCCTGGGCCACTGTGGTGGGTGTTCCGCCGGATCCGGTCAGGTCGTTGCTGTTGAAGCGGACAATGTTCCCGCTCCCGTTGTCCTGGACGCTGTAGGCGGGCGCGTCCTTGTTGCAGAACAGGTTGCCGGTGACGAAGATCTCACTGGTGTTGGTACCCAGGATGACGGCGGGCTCGGTGCTGGGGTCAGCGGTGCGGAAAACATTTCCGGATACCAGGCATTTTGAGCCCTGGAAACGCCCAGCAAACGTGCTGTTTGTATTCAGAACAGAGAGGTGATCCAGGTCATTCTCCAAAATCATGCTCCCTACCGAGAGGCCGTCCACATGGATCCCGGTGTAGAACGACCCCAGAGCGCTGGAGTTTCCGCGGGCAATGAGGTGGACGCCGCAGTCCGGATCAGAGGTAATGAGATCCCCAATTGTGATATTGTTCAAGATCCGCACATCTCCGCCGGAGGCAAGGTGGATCTCCCCTTCTGTGCCGCCCAAAGACGACAAATGGCATCCGCTGACCTCTGCAAAGCGTCCGTTGGAGGCATTCTTTGCCAACGACACATAGATGCACCCCCCGGACACAGCCCCAGATCTGTAAATATTTACATTGCGTATGGCGCTGGTCCCGCCGAGCAAAATGGGGTATCCTTCTGTATCAAGCTCTGTACCCTCTTTGTATTCCAGATCCGAAAGGACGCAGTCTCTGCCCAGCCCGATGACCCATTTGACAGTGCTGGTCCCGTCCTTTGTTTTCCTCTCTAAGCAGGTGCTCTCCCCATTTCCGCGCAGGACCACGTTTTCCAGGAGCGTGATAGACCCGTTCAGATGGTACGTCCCGCTCAGCAGGACCACCTCCCCACCGTAGTTTCCGCTCTCTTTCGGCAGGGAGTCAATGGCCGCCTGGATCTCCACCTGGTCGTCGGTGCCGTCGCAGAGGTAGTCGCAGTCCGCGGCGGTCCAGCCCGCGGTGGAGGTGCCCACCACGAAGCGGCAGGTCCGCTTCCCGGAGACGCTTTCGAAGGCCTCGTTGACGCTGTTGACGCCCCGCTGGGCCCGGTTGACCATCTCCATGAGGTAGTTGTAGCCGTGTTGGTGGGAGAGGCCCACCTCCTCGCCGGTGGGGGCCACGATCTGCTCCGCCTGCCAATTCTCCGGCAGGTCTGCGGGCAATGCGTCTTTGATCGGACGTTCCGCCATATCACGTCCCCTCCTTTACTGTGAAGCTGTGCCGGATGGAGGTGCGCTCCTCCAGCAGCGGCACGTGGACCGCGCTGCTGGTGAGGACGTTCCCGTCCTTGTCCAGCAGCTCCGTGAGCTCCACCTCCGCCGCCTGGTCCCGGGAGACGGTGTAGGTCACGCTGCCCACATTCCCGGTGGTGGACCGGGAGAGGGCGGTGATGAGAAGCGTCCCATTGACCCGGGCGGCGGCGATGTCCCCCGCCACCAGCTCCGCCGTCTGGTGGAGCAGCTCGGGGCGGATGCTGGATGTATCCGGCATTTTCAGTACCTCCAATTCCTCGACTGTGACAAAGGGCTTCTGCCCCAGGGCCCAGCGGCCCAGGATATAGTTGTAGGTCATGCGCACCCGCGCCGCCTTCTCGCCCACGAGCAGGCCCTCCCGGACCCTGGGCCGGGGCACGTAGACGATATGGCAGGGCTTGACGATGCCCAGCAGGGCGGAGACCTCGCCGTAGCGGAGGGGGTCCCCCACGTCCGCCTCGATGTAGAGGGCGAAGTTTGGGTAGTCCACCTCCACATCGTACTTTCCCGGGCCGAAGATCAGGTCCAGCCGCTCCCG
>CATJRT010000080.1 GCA_949742895.1 uncultured Eubacteriales bacterium
AAGGGCGAAGGCCGGGAGAAATACCGGCTGGCGTTTCAGGCGTTCCACCTTGTCGAGGGCGGGTTCAATTCCTGCGCCCAGGCAGGTGAACAGGATGGAACCGATTTCTAAACGGTGACGAAGGTTGGGGCTGTTGGTGTAGGGTCTCTTGGTGGGAGGCTGATAATCCAGATCGAATGAATGTAGAAACTGGTAGCCCTTGGGTGATGGCATGAGATATTTGCCGCTGCGGGAAAAGGTCAATAAGCCCATCATGGACAGCAGCTCAGCCTCATGATAAAGCCCTTTCAGCGGGGACAGGGAGCGCAGCGGTGCCAGGGGGAGCCATTGATAGGCCCCTGCCAGACGCAGCAGGCCAAAATCCCTGCGGTCGTACAGCATGGGGGACACCTCCTTTGATTTGAGGCCGGAATGTAACCGAAGGTGACATAGGACGTCTACATTTTTTCAATGTAACCGAACATCCGGCGGGAAAAAACGTTGAAATCACAGGGAAAAACAGGGCTGACCTTCGGTTACATCAAGGAGGTCGATGTAACCGAAGGTCAGAGAGAGATTTGTCCCTCCAATGTAACCGATGGTCGGGGGTTTTGCGGGGTGTTTGTAACCGAAGGTGAGGGTATGATTTGTGCCTCCAACGTAACCGAAGGTCAGCGGGAAAAGGAATAGCAGTCGGCGCGCATGGAGAAAAAGTCCCCCGCGTCGCTGAGGGGGAGCACATAAATGTGGCAGGACCTCGCCCCGGAGAACCGCTGGGAGAGCAGGCACAGGCTGAGGGTAAATTGGTCGTCGTCCTCCACCAGCCTGCCCTTGATGGCGTTGGATACGGCCTTAAAGCCCTTGTTGTCCTGGTCGAATACGTTGCGGGAATCCAGGTCGCAGAACTCCTCAATGACCAGCAGCGCCCGGTCCAGCATGGGCAGCTTGCCCTGGCGGCGCTCGTGCTGGTCCAGCAGCCGGGTGATGGTGTCCGTTAGCCAGATGGGGGTTGAAAAACGGCAGTGGGGCAGCAAAGTGTTCAGCTCGATCAGCAGCCAGCCAAACTCGTTTACCGAAATGGTCCCGGCGATGTCCAGCGGAGGCAGGACAGGCTTCCGGCCGACGGTAAGCAGCTCCGGCAGACAGGATTCGCACAGGGCGCGCAGCTCCACCGTGCCCTGCTCCAAGTTGGCGGCGGTCTGCTCCAGGGCCTTTGCCATGGCTTCCGGGGAACTGGACGGCTCCCCCAGCAGGGCGGCGGCCTGACCGCTGGCCTTGTAGGCGTTGAAGGTGAGGGCCTGGATCTGCTGAAGCATTTCTTTTACAGTCTGCATAGAAATTTCTCCTTTTCTTTGCTTGTTTTTTCTGAAAAAATCGCTTACAATATGGGTAAGACAATAATGCTGTAGACGGCGGATAGGAGCGTGGTTATATGCCGTTGCCAATGGAAAAACGCTATACCCTGGCCGATGCGCTGATTTGGGATGAACAGGAGCGCATTGAACTGATCTATGGGGACGCTGTGATGATGGCCCCACCAGTCAGAATTCACCAAAAAATAAGCGGAGAACTGTTTGGGCAGCTTCGTGACTATTTGAAAGGAAAGAAATGCGAGGTATACCATGCTCCTTTTGCTGTCCGCCCATTTGAACGCGATGGAGATGATCCGGAGGACGTGGACACGATGGTGGAGCCGGACATTACGGTGGTGTGTGATCCCTCGAAGCTGGATGACATCGGGTGCAAGGGTGCCCCTGACCTGGTGATGGAGATTCTTTCCCCATCTACTCAGCGCCATGATAAGCTCACAAAATTTAACCTTTATCAGAGGGCTGGTGTCCGGGAATACTGGATCGTGGACACCGACAGTAAATCTGCACAGGTTTTCCTCCTGGACGATGGCCGTTATGCAGCAAAGGATTTCGGTACAGTTGGGGATAAGCTGAAGGTAAACGTTCTGGACGATTGCTTCATAGACTTGACAGAAGTATTTACAAGTTGATTTTGGATATGCGGCGCGGGCGGGGATTTCCCCGCCCGCTTTTTTCGTTACTCATCCTGTCTTAGCCGGGCCCGCAGGTCGGTGGGAGAGGTGGTGATGGCCTCATACTCCTTGGGCGAAACGTGGATGGCGATGGGCACATGGTTGTGGCCGATGCACAGCAGCCCCTCGCCCCGGCGGAACCGGGTGATCATCCGCGTCTCCTCCTCGGTGAGGGCCAGCTTCTCCTGGACCAGCCGGGCCTCCTGTTCCTCCATCTGCATGATGAATTTGACGCGGCAGCTGTCCAGGATGCCTTTGCCGTATTTGCCGCCGTCCAGGGCCATCATGTCCGCCATGCCCTGGGGGATGACGTCCGCGATACCGCCCTGGGAGCGGATCAGCTTCACCATCTGCATGGTGTAGTCCGCCGCCAGGGGGTTGGAGTTGGCCCCCAGCAGCTTCCACAGCTCGTCGGACAGCAGCGCCGTGCCCACGTCGCCGTTCTGCACGATCACGTCCGTGGCAAAGCCGGTGGCGGCATAGACGGCGGCCAGCTGGAGGTCGTCGGACAGGCCGGTGAGGTCGATGACGATGTAGGGGTTGTCCGTGTCCACGTTGGTCCGCCCGCCCATGGAGGCGGCGGAGCCCGACACATAGCGGGTGAGCACCACGGCCAGATGGCGGGTTTCTGTACGCTCCATCAGCAGATCGTACCAGTCCTTTACCATGGGCATCTCCTTCAGCGTCTCGCCGTCCGCCTCAAACAGACTGGCGTTGTCAAAGGTGATCCCGAACCGTCCATAGCACTCGATCAGCGAGGAATCAATGTAGCTCCGGTCCTCCTCGGTAAGGCCCCGTTTTTGCAGGGAGTACCACACGGACAGCCAGGAAACTTTTTCCGCCAGCAGGGAGTCCCGCCGGACCTGTCCGCCGTAGGCATTGGCGCTGAACCGGCGAATCTCCATCAGGCCGATGCAGTCCGGGGAGGACGGGCCCAGCTTGATGAACTGGCCGCCCATGGCCTCGCAGAGGGGGCGGTACTCGTGCCCCTTCTCCGGCACGATGCAGATGATCTTCCGGCCCTGTTCCCGCAGGCGCTTGGCGATGCACTGGAGCATGGTGGACTTGCCCGCGCCGCTGGAGCCGAAGGCGGCGAAGTTGCCGTTGGTGTATTTGTAGT
>CATJRT010000081.1 GCA_949742895.1 uncultured Eubacteriales bacterium
CTTCAAGGGGGATATCCAGCGCCGGAATACCGGCTCCCTGGTGGCCCACGAGACGGGCGAGTCCGTGACCTACGGCCTGTTCGCCGCCCAGGAGCGGGGGGCGCTGTTCATCGGCGCGGGCGTGCCCGTGTACGAGGGCATGGTGGTGGGCGTGTGCCCCAAGTTGGAGGACATCACCGTCAACGTGTGCCGGAAGAAGCAGCTCACCAATATGCGGGCCTCCGGCTCCGACGAGGCCCTGCGCCTGGTGCCCCCTAAACAGATGAGTCTGGAGCAGTGCCTGGAGTTCCTGGCGGACGACGAGCTGCTGGAGGTCACGCCGGAGAACCTTCGCCTGCGCAAGCGCATCCTGAACCACGAGAAGCGGATGAAGGCGCTCAAGGGCGGGAAAGGGTAAAAAGGGCTTTCAGAGGGTTTTTCCAAACACGATGCAGGGGGTATGTTGCGTTTCGATCCAAGCTGTGTTATAGTAAAAAAAGAATTTGCGAGACATGGCCATGTCTCTTTGCGTCCTGTCATCAGGACGCAAAGGCTTTTTGTTTCGCGGAAAAAACGAAAGGAAGATGTAACATGAGAAAAAGAGCGTTATCCCTTCTGCTGGCGCTGGCGATGTGCCTGACGCTGGCCGCCCCGGCGGGGGCCTATGATACAGGCAAGGCGGGCAAAGGCAACCTCGTCAGCGCCGGGATGTATCATGCCGGCTTCATTGACAAAGACGGCACCCTGTGGAAGTGGGGGAAGAACAGCGACGGCGAGTCGGGCAACGGCACCACGGTGACCTTCGGAGTCCCGGTGCCGGTGCTGGACGGCGTGACGGCGGTCAGCTGCGGGGACGGTTACACCGCCGCCATCAAGACGGACAGGTCCCTGTGGACGTGGGGGCACGACAACGGGGACGGCCGGCTGGGCAACGGCAGCAAGGGGAACGCGACGAATTCACAGGGTCAAACCATTCAAAGCGTCCCCGTGAAGGTGCTGGACAACGTGGCGGCGGTCAACTGCGGGTTATATTGCACCGCCGCCATCAAGACGGATGGATCCCTGTGGATGTGGGGGTGGAACGGCCTCGGCGGGCTGGGCAACGGCAGCAAGGGGAACATGAAGGATTCATCTAAAGACCCCTATCAAACCGTCCCGGTGAAGGTGATGAGCGGTGTGACGGCGGTCAGCTGCGGGCGCGAGCATACCGCTGCCATCAAAACCGACGGCTCCCTGTGGACGTGGGGGATGAACAGATTAGGCGAGCTGGGCAACGGCGGCGTGGGAAACAAGAGGTATCGCTTAGGAAACAATCCCATCTACCAGGACGTTCCGGTAAAGGTGATGGACAATGTGGCGGCGGTCAGCTGCGGATGGCAATTTACCGCCGCCATCAAGACGGACGGCACCCTGTGGACGTGGGGGCTGAACAGCTACGGCCAGTTGGGCAACGGCGGCGTGACCAACGCAAAAGATCCATATGGATATGGGCTCTACCTGAACGTCCCGATGAAGGTGCTGGACAACGTGGCGGCGGTGAGCTGCGGGGGCAATCACGCTGCCGCCATCAAGACGGACGGCTCTCTTTGGATGTGGGGGAGCAACTCGTACGGTCAGCTGGGCAACGGCACCATGAAGAGTTCCGATGTCCCGGTGAAGGTGCTGGACAATGTGGCGGCGGTGAGCTGCGGGAGTCGCTACACCGTCATCGTCAAGACCGACGGCACGGTCTGGACGTGGGGAGAAAACTCCACGAGCTACTACCAGCTGGGGTACGAGGGCGGAAACATTATAAGGGATGAATACGAATCCAAGCAGACCGTCCCCAAGCAGGTCATGGGGCTGTCTGCCGCTGTGTTTGCGGACGTGCGCTTGAATGCCTATTATGCTGACGCGGTGGCCTGGGCAGTGGATAACGGCATCACCAACGGCAAGACCCCTACCACCTTCGCCCCCAACGAAAGCTGCACCCACGGCCAGATCCTGACCTTCCTGTGGCGGTCCCTCGGGCAGCCATGGTCCGACGTGGAGCCGCCCATCGCCATGAAGGGGGACGAGTACTACTATGAGGCCGCCAGGTGGGCGGCGGAAAATGACATGATCGGAGCGGACTTCGACCCGAATGCCCTCTGTAACCGGGCGTATGCCGTGCTCTACATCTGGCAGGCGTTCGGCAGGCCCGCCCCCTCCGGGGAAAGCCCCTTTACCGACGTGCCCGCCCACTGGTCCAGCGCCACGGCGGTGGCCTGGGCCGTTGAGAACGGCGTGACCAACGGCGCGACTGCCACAACGTTCAATCCCGGTAAGATTTGCAACCGGGGGGAGATCGTCACCTTCCTGTACCGCTATTTCGGCAAATAAGCTGGAACGCCCCCGGCGCTTTGTGCCAGGGGCTGTTTTTGGGGAACGACAGGAAACCGCCGCAGTCCAATGGACTGCGGCGGCTTTTGCTGGATTCAGGGCAACAGGGTGGGCACCAGCGCCACCAGCTTTTCCGCGAGCTGAGCGTGGCCCTTCCGGGTCAGGTGCATATGGTCCACTTGGTTGAATTCACATTCCGCCGCGTTCAGAAAATGGGACCCGGTGAGCTTGGCGGTATTTTCGTAGAAGGGGGGCAACTCCCGGGACTTCACGTCGCAGCCCTTGCCCATGGCGGGGTCGCTCATCTCCGGATGGATGGCGGGCGGACAGACGATGAGGATATTGGGGGCGTGACCGCCCCAGCAGTCCACGCTCTGCGCCTTGCGCACCAGCCGCTCCATGCCAATGCCGATGCAGGCGGCGTTCATGCCCAACCGCTCCTTGGTGTCGTTGGTGCCAAGCATGATGATGAGCAGGTCCACCACCTCATGGCTTTTCAGCAGGGAGTAGAGGACGGTGAGGGCGTCCATGGTCTCGTGGAGAGGGTCCTGGAATACGGTGGTCCGGCCGGACAGTCCCTCTTCCGTGATCAGGTAGTCCGAGCCGAGGGCGGCCTGCAAGCGGCAGGTCCACCGCTCGTCCTCATTGAAGCGGATACCGCCGTCGGCGCAGTCGGCGGGGTCGGCGCAGTAGCCGTGGGTGTTGGAGTCGCCAATGCAAAGGATATGCTTTTTCACGGGGATCGCCTCACTTCACGATCTCAGGCAGGGAAGCGGCAGCCACGGACTGGCCCACCCGGCGGGCCTTCTCGTCGGGCAGGGAGGCGTCGATGGCCTTCGCCACTTCGGGGTACTCGTCAGCCAGCACCGCTTTGGCGGTTTCCAGGATGATGTCGCCGCCCCGGCCGGACATTACCCGGCCCTGGAGCTGGGCAAACTCGAAGCCATAGTAGCTGTGGTACAGGGCCAAGGAGTGGCCCAGGTACACGCCGATGGACTGGTAGCCCTTTTCGGCGGCTTGACTGCCATCGGCCAGCAGCCCCTGCACCACCTTGAGCTTTTCGGCGGGGGAGAGGGACTCGTCCAGCTCGATGCCCGCCCGAGGGGCCAGCTTGATCACTCCGTCCTGGGAGAAGTACTTCACACCGCAGCCGATGTCACCGGACCACTCGTCTCGCATGGCTTTGGGGGAGGCGTCCACAGGGACGAAGGCCAGCTCGTTGAGCCAGCCGGTTACGCGGCCTTCCGCGTCCACGAAGCCCACGGCCTCGCTGGTGCCCATGGCAATGCCCAGCACGTTATTCTTGCCCAGGTTCATGGCCCCGGCCAGGGCGGATACGTCGCCGTCGTTGGCCACCACGTAGGGTACATCGCCGAAGGTGTCGGTGATGGCGCGGATGTAGATATCCTTCACCTTGGCGTCGAAGAGGTCCTTGGGGACCTTGAGGAACAGGGAAGCGTTCATGGTGCGGTTGTCGATATATACGCCGGCGGAGGAAACACCCACCGCGTCCACCCGGGGCATATGCTCTGCGGCGGACTTCAGCGCGGCCACAATGCCGTTGTAATGATAGTCGGGATCGGAATTGGTCTTGGGGAACCAGACCACCTCTTCAGAGAACACGGGCTCGCCGTCAATGACGGCGGACACCTTCCGGTCAGACCCGCCCGCATCAAAGCCGATGCGGCAGCCGTCCAGGTGGCGGCCGATGGCCTTGGGGTCGCCGCTCTCCTCGGGGACCTTCTCGCAGGAGACAATCTCGAAGGGGCGCTCATAGACGTTGGCCATATAATCCCAGTCGAAGGCCTGCCGGCCTGCGGCGGAGTAGTGGACGTTCATCTGCTGGGCCAGCTTTTCGCTTTCGCTACCGCTGAGATAAACCTTAAAGCCGCCGTACATCCACAGCATGGTCTTGATGATCCGCTCTACGTAGTACTCGTCGGCCTCTGCCATGTCGGGAGTGCCGTGGACCATGGTGTGCCAGACGGCCATCTGACCGTTGGAACGCTCCACGGCCACGTCCAGGGGCTTGTCCGCCCTGGCCAGGAAGGCGCGGTTGAATTGGTACAGAGGGATGAAACCGGGGTCCAACTCAGGGATATTTTTCACGGAGACTTCGATGCCAAGATGCTTCATACTTGATCCTCCATTTCTGTGGCCGCCAGACGGCGGCGGAACTGCCAAAACTTCCACACTTATAGGCTATCAGTTTTTTTGCGTTTGTCAAGGGTAGATTGAAAATTATTTTCTTTATTCGGGCAACTTGCCCTTGACGGGAGGGCTGTTGGCAGTTATGATAAGAATACAGACAAAACAGAGGGGGCTCTGTCGCATTTTCCATAAGAAAGGGGATCATAAAATGGATCAAATTCGTTTGCGCAGCCATCAAAAATGGTTGCAGGAAGAGTTGGACCGCTGTGTGGATTTTTGGCTGAAGCATGGCATGGACCCGGTGCACGGCGGTGTATATACCTGCTTGGACCGGGAAGGAGCTGTGTTTTCCACGGATAAGAGCGTGTGGATGCAGGGCCGGTGCGGGTGGATATTCGCCTGGCTGTGCCACCTGTATGGGCCGAAAGACGAGTGGCTGGCGGCCAGCAAGAGCTGCCTGGACTTCCTGGAGAAGCACTGCATCAACCGTGAGGCGGGGGGGCGGCTGTACTTCACCGTCACCGAGGAGGGCAAACCCCTGCGCCAGCGCCGGTACTGCTTCTCAGAGGCGTTCTACGCCCTGGCCAACGCGGAATACTATGGTGTTGCGGGCGGCGAGGAGCACCTGGAGCGGGCGAGACGGGCCTACGATCTTTACTGGGACCTGAACCACGGCATGGCCGACCCCACCGGGCTTGGCTCCAAGACCATCCCCGAGACCCGCACCGGCCGGGCCTTTGGCATCCCCATGATCATCCTTAACGTAACC
>CATJRT010000082.1 GCA_949742895.1 uncultured Eubacteriales bacterium
CGCACCCACCCTATCCGCCCGTGCGGGTACGGGCGGGAACAATCTCAGCTTAGTGATGCAGGATGAGGAACCTGTGTTTTGCATCACAGGGAACGCCATTGACCGCCAGCCGCACAACGGCGGCAACGGCATCGGCATCCAGGAGGATATTGCCTACACCCTGACCGCCACTGACCACCACGCCGTTTTTACGCGGCAGCGGTCAGACAAATTCCAGAAAGACGATGTGGCCTCAACCCAAAGCGCCCGCCAGAACAAAGAAGCCACCGACATCATCTATCAGGAGACTGTGGGTGCGCTCACCAGCAGCGATAGCAAAGGCCCCAACGCCCAGTACGTCTCGCAGGATAAGCTGATCGTGGAAGCGCCGCTGCTGATAAGGCGCCTCACACCCAAGGAATGCGAACGCCTCCAGGGGTTTCCGGACGATTGGACGGCCCTCCCCGGCGCGGCGGATGCCCCGCGTTATAAAGCGCTCGGCAACAGTGTGGCCATGCCCTGCGTAGAGTACCTGATGCAGGGGATGGCCTTGGCTTTACGAGCCGGATAGTTGTTGCTATTGCTTCGTTTCAGCGGATTTCTTCGTTGCTTCTGATGAATAGCTTTGTGCCCCGGCTTTCGGTATACTTGCATTACCAAACGAAAGGAGATGTGCCCTATGGCAGAGAGCAAAAAGAACCTGTGTGCTATGATCCCCGTGGAACTCCACAACCGGGTCCGGGCGGAACAGGAGCAGGCCGGGCTGACGCTGAGCGCCTACATCACCGGCCTGCTGACCAAATACTTTGAAAAGGGAGGCGTGGAAATGAAGGAAGGAATGCGCACCATGGCGTTCCAGATGCCGGAGGAGATGTTCCAGCGGCTGAAGAAGCTGCTGGAACGGGAGAGCGCCCGCACCGGCAAAAAGGTGAGCCAGAAGGAGTTCGTGCTGGGCCTTGTCCAGCGGGCGCTGGATGAGGCGGAGCGGGAGGAAAACCGCAGTGCTGACGTGGAATAAGCGCCGCCGAATCGGGCAGTTCGGCCTGCCTGACAGCGAAAACCTTGAAGCGGAACTTCCCGGCTGGGGCACGGCCAGGATACACCCCCGCACCCGCGCACCTGGCCTGTTCCTAACCTGTGACAGCCTGGGCGTAGAGATGCATCCCCTGGGATCACTGGCCCCGGAGGACGCCGTAAAGCCCGCCGAGGCTGAGCTGGAGCGGATGCTGAAGCAGTACATCGCCTGGTGCGAGGAGGGCTTAGCCGCCCTGCACAACGGCGGACATAAATAAAAGCAGAGCGGACCGGCCTGTCATTGGTCTGGTCCGCCCTCGCTTATATCGACTTTTCCGTGTTCCGCCTCAAACTCGGCGATCCGCCGCTTGATAAGCTGTTCGATCTCTTTGTTTTTCGTCCGCCCCTCATATGCGGCGATCACACCAAGCTTGTCCAGCAAAAGCTGTGGAACCCGCAGCGTATAGCGCGGCAAATTGTCCTTCATATCCTTCGCACCTCTGACGCAGTATTGACTTCATTATATCGTCAAGGTATAATCTTGTGCAGAAATGACGAAGTTATGACGCATAAAACAGGAGGACAAGCGATGAAAATGGCGGTCATCGGTTCAAGGAACCTGCGGGTGGACGATCTGGGGAAATATCTCCCGGAGGGTGTGACGGAAATCGTGTCCGGCGGGGCGCGGGGCATCGACACCTGCGCCAGAAATTATGCCCTGGCGCACAATCTGAAACTCACCGAGTTCCTGCCGGAATATGAAAAGTACGGCAGGGGCGCTCCCCTGCGGCGGAACATCACCATCATCGAGTACGCCGACCTGGTGCTGGCCTTCTGGGACGGGAAGTCCAGAGGGACAAAATTTGTGATAGACAACTGCAAAAAACGAAACATCCCCGTGACAGTCCACCGGCTGGACACGGGAACGGAGGCGAATCAAATTTGACCTACATTTATCCCAACAACCTGAAAGCAAAGCCCACCCTATGGCTTTGGGCGCTGCGGGACGTGGCAGTGATCGGGATTTGTCTGGTGCTGTCCGTGCTGGCCTTGGTGGAGCTGCGGCTGGTGCCGCCCCTCATCTGCACCGTGCTCTATGCTTTTCTGAGCATCCGGCTGGAGGACGCCAGCATTTTGGATTTCCTGAAATACGCCATGTGCTTTTTATTTTTGAAACAACAATATTTCCAGTGGAAGGAGCGGGAAAATTGAATCGAAAACAGAAAAAGGAGCTGCGGGAGCACCAGTCTACCCGGCAGCTCATGGGGATCACCCAGCTCACCGACCACGGCGTCAAGACCGCCAAAGGTGAGCTGGTCTTTTTTATGCTCAGGCCGGACAACCTGTCCGTGCTGTCCCCCGAGGGGGTCCGGGGCCGGGTGGATATCTTGGCCGACCTGCTCCGCACCACCCCAGCTGTCCGCTTTCTGGCTTTGGATTCCCGGGACTCGTTCCAGGCCAATAAGCTGTTCTATCAGGAGCGGCTTGCCAAAGAAACAGTGCCCGCTGTGCGGGAGCAGCTCCTGGCGGACATCGCCTACCTGGACGAGATCCAGGCGTCCACCGCCTCGGCCCGGGAGTTCGCCCTCGTCTACCCGGCAGACAAGGACAGCGCCGTGGGACCCAAACTCATTGAGAAAAGCCTGCTGGACCGGGGGCTTCGTGTCCGGCTGGCAGACCGGCAGGACATCAAGCGCATTTTAGCTGTCTACTACCAGCAGGATGCGGTAACGGAGCAGTTTCCTGACTTTGACGGCGAGAGGAGTGTGACCAGCAATGGCTAAAAAAGTTCAGAAAAAGAAGAAAACGGCGGCAAAGCCCAGCCTGCCGCAAGTCAAGGACTTCCTGGACATGGCCGCCCCCTCGGTGGTGAAATTCAACACTGACCACGCCATCATCGGCGGGGCGTACCACTGCTTTATGGCTATCCGAGGCTACCCCGCCTCCACCGGGGAACTGGCCCTGCTATGCCACCTGGGGGCCAAAAAGGGCGTCAACATCCAGATATACGCCCAGCAGGTCACCCCCGCCGAGGAGAAGCAGATCATCCAGAACGCCAGCAACCGCAGCCGCTTCGGGCGTTCCAACACCAACGACCTCCAGCAGTCCGTGGCGGCGGAGAGCGATCTCCAGGATGTGACCGCCCTGGCCACCCAGATGCACCGGGACCGGGAGCCGCTGGACCACTGCGCCGTGTTCTTCGACATCATTGCCTCCACCCCGGAGGGGCTGCGCAGCCAAAAGGACCAGGTCATCGCCGAGCTGGTGCGGGCCAAACTGAATGTGGACCCCCTCCTGCTCCGCCAGCGGGAGGGCTTTTTATCTGCCAATCCCATGGGCTGGAACGCCTTCGGCTCCCAGTATGAGCGGGTGCTCCCCGCCAATTCGGTGGCAAATCTCGACCCCTTCAACTACTCCGGCAAGACCGACCCCCAGGGCTTTTTTATCGGCAAGGATACCCTGGGCTCCAACGTGATCGTGGATCTGGACCGCCGTGACGAGGACAAGACCAACGCCAATGTGCTGATTTTGGGCAACTCAGGCCAGGGCAAGTCCTTCTTGATGAAGCTGCTCATCACCAACATCCGGGAGGGCGGCAAATCCGTGATCTGCCTGGATCCCGAGCACGAGCTGGCCGACCTGTGCGCCAATCTGGGCGGCTGCTTCGTGGATCTGATGGGCGGGCAGTACCGCATCAATCCGCTGGAACCCAAGCTGTGGGGTGATGATAGTGAGGACGATGGTGATGACCCTGCGGTATTCAAGCAGAACTCCCGTCTGAGCCAGCACATCTCCTTCCTCAAGGACTTTTTCCGGGCGTACAAGGATTTCTCAGACCGTCATGTGGACGCCATCGAGCTGATGCTGGAGCGGCTGTACGCCAAATTCGGGATCAACGACGCCACCGACTTCTCCCGGCTCCGCCCGGTGGATTACCCCATCCTCTCCGACCTCTACAATGTGATCGAGGACGCCTACCAGCACTATGAGGACGAGAAGCATCCGCTCTACCCCCAGGCGCTGTTACAGGAGATCCTGCTGGGGCTCCACTCCATGTGCAAGGGGGCGGAGAGCAGGTTCTTCAACGGCCCCACCAACATCACCAGCGCGGAATTTCTGGTCTTCGGCTGCAAAGGGCTGGACAAGGCGGCGGCCAGCGTAAAAAACGCCCTACTGTTCAATGTGCTGTCCTACCTCAGCCACCGGCTGCTCACCGAGGGGAACACGGTGGCCTCCATCGACGAACTGCATATGTTCCTGTCCAACCCAACCGCCATTGAGTACATCCGGGGGTTCATGAAGCGGGTGCGGAAAAAGGATTCGGCGGTGATGCTGGCCAGCCAGAACCTGGACGACTTCAACCTGCCCGGCATCGCGGAGCTGACGCGCCCGCTGTTCTCCATTCCCACCCACCAGTTTCTGTTCAACGCCGGGGCCATTGACCCCCGGTTTTTCATGGACAATTTACAGCTGGAGCGGTTCGAGTATGAGATTGTGAAAAACTCCCCGGCCCACCACTGCCTGTTCAAGTGCGGCAAGGAACGCTACCAGCTGGAGGTCCAGGCCCCGCCCCACAAGGCGGCGCTGTTCGGGAAGGCGGGTGGACGATGAATGTGGTGGCGTACGGTGGCGGATCGAACAGTACCGCCATGCTGATCGGGATGTACCAAAAAGGTATTCCCGTGGATCTGATCCTTTTTGCCGACCCGGGCGGTGAGCAGCCATATACCTACGAGTATCTACCCATCATGGACGACTGGCTGGCCCGGCATGGGATGCCCCGGCTCCAGACCGTCTTCTGCACCGACAAAAACGGGGAGCGCCTGACGCTGGAACAGGAATGCCTGCGCTCTGGCTCCCTGCCCGCCATCGCCTACGGCTATAAAAAATGCTCCCTGAAGCACAAGATCGGGCCGCAGGAGAAGTTCTGCAACCATTACCCTGCCTGCCGGGAGGCATGGGCCAGGGGTGAGAAGGTGTTCAAGTATGTCGGCTATGACGTGGACGAGATCCAGCGGCGGGAAAACGCCAAGGAGCATGATGAAGCCGACACCAAGTACACCAAGGTCTACCCCCTGATGGACTGGGGGTGGACGCGGAAAGACTGCATCGCCGCCATCCAGCAGGAGGGATTGCCCTTACCCGGCAAATCCTCCTGCTTTTTCTGTCCCAGCATGAAGAAGAAGGAGATCCGCACCCTCTACCACCGGCACCGGGATCTCTACGAACGGGCCATCGCCATCGAGGATAACGCCAAGCCCAACCTCATCACGGTGCAGGGGTTGGGCCGCAACTGGGCTTGGCGGGATTTCGTGACGGCGGATCTGAACCAGGAGGCCATGTGCTGGATGTTCCCCGAGGACGATCTGCCGTGCAACTGCCACGATGGCGGCTGATAGAAAGGAGTAGTGCAGACAAATGAATGTAATTGAACTGGAGCGGTGGAAGCCCTCCAAAGAAAATCCCCGCAAGTTGGAATACGTGGGCCAGCCCGCCGCCGAGGAGGTGTTTCAGACGCTGAAGCACCGGCTGGAGGGGATGGGCTATCTGCCCGATGAGTATTTTCTCCTGGACGATGCGTGGGAAAACGGGCGGGAGATTCCCAAGGGAGCAGACATCATCTGCAAGGTGGATTACGGCGAGAGCGAGGGCGTGTACCTGGACATCGGCCTCACCTGGTACGATGAAAACGAGAA
>CATJRT010000083.1 GCA_949742895.1 uncultured Eubacteriales bacterium
AAAAAATGGCTTCTGACCGGCTTGGCAGCGCTGGCGGCGGGGGTGCTGCTCCACTTCCTGTTCCAATGGTTCCCCAACCCGGTGACCGCCCTGATCTCCCCGGTGCGGGAGAGCATCTGGGAGCACGTCAAGCTGCTCTACTTCCCCCTGCTGGCGGCGTCGCTGTTTTTGAACCGGGGCGGGAGCGCCGCGGGACGCGCCCCCTGGCTGGCCTCCCTGCTCATCGTGTGCGGGGCCATGCTGGGGTTCGGCTGGCTGTACCATGTGACTCTCCGGGGAGAGGGGCTGCTGTTCGACCTGCTGCTGTACGCCCTGCTGACGGCGGCGGGCTTGGTCCTGCCCGGGGCGCTGTGGCCGCTGGGGCAGCAGAAGTGGGCGGAGAAGCTGTTCTCCGGCCTGACCCTGCTGCTGGGGCTGCTCATCCTGTGGTTCACCTTCTTCCCGCCCGCGGGGGCGTTGTTCGCGTCCATGGGCGGGACGCTGCGGACCTTTCTGACCATTCCTGTATAGGTAATCGTCCTCCCCCGGCTCTGCCGGGGGAGGACGATCGCGCTTTTCCATGTGTGCCGCGGCTTCGCCGGGGCGGTTTTTATTTTTGCGGTTCAGCCGCCGGAGACCGGCGCATCCGGCGGGGGAATCAGCGGGTCGCCGTCATGGATTTCAAATGTCTCAAACGCAAAATGCTCCAGCCCCCCGAAGAAAGCCTCTGTATGACGAACCTCCTGCCCGTTTTCGTCCAAACAATACGCATCAAGCACAAAGCCCTGATCCGGGTCATAGTAGGTGACAGGGCCGCCGATAGACAGCCCCTCAATCAGAGTAAGGCCCTGTTCGTCCAGGCACTTCGCCGCTTCCAGCCGGCCCTGTTCGATCTGACCGTCCCTGTTGTGGTATACCAATACCTGCCGTGTGCCGTCGGCCCACTCCGCATTGCAGACCAGCTCGTCCACGTCGTCGCCGTCCACGTCCACCCGGTACACGTCCGGTTCGTCCCCGAAGCCGGATGTGTAGGCGATGAACCGGTAATGGCCGTCCTCACAGGTGTAATACCACCAGTGCGTGAGTCCCGGCCCCTTTTCCCAACACATCCCGCATTGTGTGAAGCCCAGGGTGTCGGGACATGGCTCCGGCGCGATGCTGGCCACGTCGGAGGGTTCTCCGCCGCCGAACACAGCCGCAAGATTTTCCTGGGTAAGCTCGCGCCATTCCGCCGGCGCTTTGTCAAAAAACTCCACTTCGGCGGCTTCGAATTCCGCTTCCGTGGCGGGCTTGCAGTCCACCACATAGGTCATGTTTTCTGCAAAGCCCGGACCTCCGGACTGGCTGTAGGAGATCTTATCGGTCTTTGCGAACCCATTGGCGTCAAAGCTGAGCCTGCCGAACCCGTGGTCCGCCGCGCTGGAGGAGAACCAGAAGGTCCCGTCGGCTTTCAGATCGTTGAAGCTGCGGATATAGCGCAGGGAGCCACAGACCGTGCCGTCCTGGTAGTGCAGGATCTCGAAGCCGGTGACCGCGCTGCCCAGCTTGACGACCGCCTCCTGCACGCCGTCCCCGTCCAGGTCCAGCACCGCAAATTCCATGTGGATCTGGGCGGTTTCGGGAAGCTCGGGGTTATACACGTCCTTGAGGCCGCTGATATCCAGAGAGACCGGCCCGCCGGGATCGCCGGTGTGGGTGAATTCGGCTGCTCCGGCCAGCACGTCCCGGAGGGCAGCCATGGCCTCCCCGTTCTCCGGCGAAAGGGTCTCGTCGGGCGCCTGGCTGGACCGTTCGCTGGAGGTTTCACTGGGCCGCTCACTGAGCGCTTCGCTGGTCCCCGGCCCCGCCATATGCCGCATCCCCCGGCCAAAGCCACCGGACAGGCCCCAGGCCCCCCAGGCCACCAGACACAGGCAGGCGGCTGCTACAACTGCCTTGGGCCACCGCTTAACTCGGATGATGGGCATCTCGCCCGCCTCCTCCACATAGATGGGATCGACCAGATCCATCTTCTCCAGAAAATCCCGTCCCCTCATAGAATATAGCCCTCCTTTTCCAAATGCTCCCGGAGCTGTTTCCGGCTCCGAGCCAACATAGACTTCACCTTGCTCTGGGACATCTCATACCGTCCGGCGATGGCGGCGATGGAGTCCATGTACCAGTACCGCCGGAGGAACACATTCCGCTTTTCCGGACTGAGCGTCCCCAGAAAGCCGTTGATGGCCTGGCCCAGCGTCTGCTCGTCCAGGCGGCAGGCCGCGTCGTCCGGGGCGGGTATGCACTGTTCCAGCTCCGCGCTGAGCTGGAGCACCTGCCCGCCGCCCCGCTTCAGCCGGTCCTCATCCCGACAGCGGTTCAGGGCGGTGTGACGGGCGATGCGGGCCAGAAAGGCGTACAGATAACCCTTCGGCTCGTGGGGCGGGATGGAATTCCACGCCGCCAGATAGGTGTCATTTTCGCACTCCTCCGCTGCCTGCCGGTCCTGGGTGATGCTCAGTGCCAGCGCCCGAAGGCGGGAACCGTAGGCTTTTGCGCTCTCGCCGATGGCAGATTCATCCCGGCGCAGATACAGTTCCACGATGCCGTCGCCGTCCAAACCACTCACTCCTTCCTCTCGTCAAGGCAAAGCCCGCTCCCCTGCTTTTCTTCTCCCCACCCAGACCGCTCCGCTGGGTCTACGCGGGGATCCAGCTTTTTTCTCTGAAGGCCCTTCACCTATACAAGCACCGTTTGGGGCGTGCAGGTCGCGCCCTTCGCCAAAAAATTTGAGCGGGCCGCATTTGGCCCGCTCCTTATAAACCCGTCAGGTCAAAGGAAGGGATGAACCCCTCCCCCACAGAGGACAGCTCCTGAACATAGCCGGACAACCCCAGGTTTTCCATGTACGCCTGAGCAGCGCGCAGCTCCGACCCCCGCACCGTCCTTTGCAGCTCCGGAAAGCCGTCCAGCTCCCCCACCGGCGTATACTGAGCCATAAGGGAGAACAGCACTGCCCCCGCCGGGAACTGCTCCGCCATCCAATCCATCACCAGCCTGGCCTCATTCACCCGCCCAGGCAGCAGCAGGTGCCGGATGAGCACACCGCTTTTCAGCATACCGTCTTTCAGCCGCACAGGCCCCCGCTGGCGGTACATCTCCAGAATGGCGCTTTTCGCCGCCTGCGGATAATCCTCCGCCCTGGAGTACCGCGCCGCCAGCGCCGGAGTGACGTATTTCAGGTCGGGCAGGTACACGTCCACCTTGCCCTCCAGCGTGCGCAGCACGTCTGCCCGCTCGTATCCGCTGCTGTTCCACACCACCGGCAGATTTCCTGGAACAGGCCGCTCCAGCACCTTTGCCAGCACATGGGTGAACTGGGTGGGGGTGACCAGCTCGATGCACTCCGCCCCTTGGTCCGCCAGCCGCCGGAAAGCCTGATACAGCTCCTCCTCTGTCAGCGGCCTGCCGAAACGCTCTTGACTGATAGCCCGGTTCTGGCAGAACACGCAGGCCAGAGTGCAGCCGGAGAAGAATACCGTCCCCGCGCCGCCCTTGCCGGACAGACAGGGTTCCTCCCACATATGAAGGGCTGCACGGGCCGCCACGGGCAGGGCAGGCATTTTGCAGAAGCCCTCCCCGTGCTTCTCGTCCCGCAAGGCCCCGCACCGATGGGGACAGAGGGCACATACCATCCTACTCACCTCGGTTTCTTTCAAGGAGGAAAACTCCGCTGCCGATCCGTTCCCGAACCTGCCGCAGCGCCCCCTCAAAGGCGTTGGGAACGGCGTACCTCCCCGCAAGCTCGTTCCAGTCCGCCCACACCCAGTCTGGGGGCAGCTCGTCCGTTTTCAGCTCTACCCGGCGCAGAATCATGTGCCATTCGATATGGGTAAAAATATGCTTAACCTGTCCGGCGTATTCGTCGGACAGAATCTCCAGCCCCTTCGCCGGAAAGCCGTCCCCCAGCTCATTTGGGAATTCCCACAGCCCCGCCAGCAGGCCCTTGTCCGGGCGGCGGCGGAGAGCCGTCCGGTTTTCATGAAAAACCAGCCATACCGTGCGCTCCTCGATCCGCCTGGGCTTCTTGGGGGCCTTGACGGGCAGCTCGCCGATCTGGTCCGCAGCCAGGGCGACACAGAACGCCCTGGCCGGACAGCGCCCGCACAGCGGCGCACCGTTGGGCAGGCATACCGTAGCCCCCAACTCCATCAGCGCTTGGGTAAACGCTCCCGCCGCCTGGATCGGAATGATGAGCCGCAGGGCTTCCGTCACTTTTTTCTTCATTTGAGGGGTGGACACGTCTCCCCTGTCCCCGGACACTCGGGCACACACCCGCAGCACGTTGCCGTCCACGGCGGGGACAGGCTGGCCGAAAGCAATGGAACAGACAGCCCCGGCGGTATAGTCTCCCACCCCGGGCAGGGCCCGCACCGCAGCGTAGTCCGACGGGAACACACCACCATACTGCTCCACAATGAGCTTCGCCGCCTTTTGCAGGTTGCGGGCCCGGGAGTAGTAGCCAAGCCCCTGCCACAACTTCATCAGCCGTTCCTCCGGGAGGGCCGCCAAAGCCGCTATGTCCGGGGCTTCCTCTAAAAAGCGCTGGTAATAGTCCAGCACCGCCGCCACACGGGTCTGCTGGAGCATGATCTCAGACAGCCACACGTGATAGGGCGTAGGGGCGTCCCGCCAGGGCAGCGGACGGGCATTATCCTGATACCACTCCAGCAGAGGGACCGGGAGCCGGTTCAGCCCCGGCATAAGGGGAGCGGCCGGCGCCCTATTGAGGCCGCTCACACGACCCCCGCCTTTACCGCTTTTGCCCGCTGGCGCACCGCCAGGTCGGCCAGGGTGGTGCCGTCCACCACGGCGGACACCGCCCGGTGGATTTCCTGCCACAGCTCCACCGTCACGCAGTCGCAGCTTCGTTCACAGAAATCCGCATCGGTGGCGCACTCCACCGGGGCCAGGTCTCCCTCCAAGGGACGGAGTATGTCGCCCACGGTGTACTCCTCCGGCTTCCGGGTAAGGAAATAGCCGCCCCCGGCCCCCCGCACCGACCGCACCAATCCCGCCCTTGCCAAGGGAGTGACGATCTGCTCCAGATATTTGTCGCTGAGCTGCTGCCGGCCCGCAACGTCCCGCAGGGATACCGGCCCGCCTTCGCCGTTCAGCGCCAGGTCGACCATCAGACGCAGGGCGTACCGCCCCTTTGTGGATATCTTCATGCCACGCCCTCCCGTCCATGTATTATCCCTAAAATACCATATGTATGATAGGATTTCAAGTGGCAATGCCTGCTGATGCGGCAGCTGCCCGGGCTTTTGGCAGACAATGCAGCTCCGGACAGAGCCGTGCAAAATCAGGGCTTCCCTTTTTCCCGTACCTGTGATACAATGACATACACTTTAGTGAGACAGAGAGGGAAAGCGTATGAAGATTGTGGTAAAGGTGGGCACGTCCACCCTGGCCCACCCCACCGGGCGGCTGAACATCCGCCGGGTGGAGGCGCTGGTGAAGGTGCTCTCCGACCTGAAAAACGAGGGACACCAGCTCATCCTGGTCTCCTCCGGAGCCATCGGCATGGGGGTGGGCAAGCTGAACCTGCCGGGCCGTCCGGCGGATATGCCCACCAAACAGGCCGCAGCCGCTGTGGGCCAGTGCGAGCTGATGTATACCTATGACAAGCTGTTCTCCGAATACAACCACACGGTGGCGCAGATTCTGCTGACGGGGGAGGACATCGAGACGGAGCGGCGGTGCGAAAACTT
>CATJRT010000084.1 GCA_949742895.1 uncultured Eubacteriales bacterium
ATCGTTGGACAGCCCCGCCGACACGTCCTCGGCGGAGCCGATGTTGCAGTACACCATCATCTCCCGCCCGTCCAGGGTAACGTCCTCTTGGCCCTTCATGGTCTCCATAAGGGCCTTCATTTCCTGCTGCTTTTTGTATTTGGCCTGGAAAACGGTAAGGGTGATGTCGTCCGGCTCGATGGCCACCTGGCCCGTCTCGCCGTCGATGTAGGCAGTGCGCCCGTTCAACTCCTGTTTCAGCGCTTCACCCAGACCGCAGATGGCGGGGATTCCCATAGTCCGGGCCAGGATGGCGGTGTGGCTGTTTCCGGACCCGCCTTGGGTGACGAAGCCCAAAATTTTGCTCTTGTCAAGCTGGAGCGTCTCGGAGGGGGCCAGGTCGTCAGCGGCTAAAATCACCGGCTCGTCGGAGCCGATGCCGCCTTCCACCACCCCCATCAGGTTGTTCAAAATACGCCGGGCTACATCCCTGATATCGGCGGCGCGAGCCTGCATATAGGGGGCGTCCATGGCGGCCAGCATGGCGGCAAACTGCTCCCCGGCGGTCTCCACCGCCCGTTCCGCCGAGCAGTTTTGTTCCTCCAGGGCGGCGTTCATGCAGTCCACGAAGTCCTCGTCCTCCACAAACATGGCGTGGGTTTCGAAGAGCATGGCGGCTTCGTCTCCGGCCTCCTCACGGGCCTTGTCCGCCAGTGCGTTGAGCTGATCCATGGACGTTTCCCTGGCTTTCTCCAGGCGGCGCTTTTCCTCCTCCACACCGGAGGCAGCGGCAGCAGAAATGTCAACTATACCCCGTTGGTAAAAATAGATGGGACCTTTTACAACGCCCTTGGACACTCCTTTTCCCTGCATCAAAATCATACATTTCCCTCCCAAACATGAATTCAGGGGCGTCCGCCCTGAGGCGGACGCCCCTGAATTGGCGTTTACAGGTTATCCTTAAAAAACTGCTCTATGGCTGCGGCGTTGGCGTCCTCACTGCCGCCCTCCACAGTAACGGTAACGGTGTCGCCCTGCTTGATACCCAGGCCCATCATGGCCATCAGCTTGGTGGCTGCGGAGGATTTTCCGTCCGCCTTGGTGATGGTCACGGTGCTGTCCAGCGCCTTGGCCGCCTTGGCCAGCAGCCCGGCGGGCCGGGCGTGGATGCCAACGGGGTCAGTGATGGTGTACGTGAATTCTTTCATAATGGCGCTTCCTTTCGTGATTTGTTATTTTGATACCTGAGTTTGCTCCAAATAATAGAAGCCATACGCTGGAACAGCAAAGTTTTGCAGAACATGGGTTTCCCCGGTGAGCAGATCGGCAAACTCCCCAGGGGCGTGGGAGAGGGAGATGGTTTTGTCATCTGGGGTAAAGTTGAATACGCCAATGAGTTTCTGCCCCGCAAAGTACCGTCCGATGGCCAGCACGCCGTTATCCCCGGTGTCCAGCGTCCAAACGTCAGCCGCCGCGCTGAAGGCGGGATTTGCCTTGCGCAGGGCTCCCAGCGCGTTCAGTCCGCAGAATACCCGCCCTTCAGGGGTGGAAGGGTCGTCCGCGTGCCCCGCCAGATCCCATCTCATTTTCCCCCGGTGGAGATAGCGGCTGTCCTCAGCTTTGTTGGGATCGTCCTTGTAGCTGTAGTCGTTCACTTGGGCGATCTCGTCCCCGCTGTACAGCAGGGGGACGCCTGTCTGCATGAACATCATGGCGTGGAGCGTCAGGTCAAACCGCACCGCCCGCTCCATGGCCTCGGCGTCATTCTCAAACCCGGCCTTCTCAATGCCGCACAGGCTGGCGGTGGTTCCACACTGGCGGGCATCACCGCTGGCGGGGTCGGCGTTATACAGCTCGCCTCGGCTGACGCTGCCGTCCACATGGCCCTGGAACCAGTCGCTGAGGAATTTTTTGTGGGGGATCTCTGAGATTCCCCACTGCTTGAGGGTATCGTAGTCCAGCCCCCAGCCGATGTCGTCATGGCAGCGCAGGTAGTTGAGAAATACATATTCCTTTGGCAGGGCGTTGACAATGTCAAGCTGGCGGCGCAGTAGCCGGGCATCCTGGGTGGCCACGGTGTGCCAAGTGGTACACATGGTAGTCACGTTGTAGAGCAGATGGCACTCCGGCTTCTCCAATGTCCCGAAGTAGGGAACCACCTTCACCGGCTCCATGACCACCTCTCCCAGCAGGATCACCGAGGGACAGACGATCTCCCCGATCATTCGCATCATCCGTACGATGGTGTGGACCTGGGGCCGGTTGCGACAGTCGGTGCCCAGATCCTTCCAGATGTAGGGCACCGCGTCGATGCGAATCATGTCCATGCCCTTGTTGGCGAGATAGAGGAAATTATACATCATTTCGTTGAATACCCGGGGGTTGCGGTAGTTTAGGTCCCACTGGTAAGGGTAGAAGGAGGTCATGACGTAGTGCTTGCAGTCGTCCAGCCAGGTGAAGTTCCCCGGTGCGGTGGTGGGAAACACCTGGGGTACGGTCTTTTCGTACTCCTGGGGAATGGCCGAGTCGGCGAAGAAAAAGTAGCGGCTCATGTATTCCCCATCCCCGGCCCGGGCCCGTTTGGCCCACTGGTGATCCTGACTGGTGTGGTTCATCACGAAGTCCATGCACACATTGACGCCCTTCTTATGGCAGGCAGCGGTGAGCTTTTCCAGGTCGCCCATGGTACCCAAATCGGGCCGCACCGCCCGGAAGTCCGCTACGGCGTAGCCACCGTCGCTGCGGCCCGCCACGGTATCCAGGAAGGGCATGAGGTGGATCAGGTTCACCCCGGTTTTTTCGATGTAGGGCAGTTTTTTTCGCACGCCGTTCAAATCCCCGGCAAAGTGATCAATGTACAGCATCATGCCGGTGAGGCTGCTGGATTTGTACCACTGGGGATCAGCTTCCCGTTCCAGGTCCCGCTTTTTCAGCGCCGCGGGACGATCTTCCGCAAACTGATAAAGATAATCGCACAACTCGGCGAACATATCACCGTTGTCGTACAGTTCCATATACAGCCAGCGCAGCTCGTCTATGTGACGCGCCAAGCGGGACTGAAATTGGATTTCCTCTTTTTTTGCCATAACTCGCACCTCAACCAGGCCGTAAACCAGCCTTTTTAAATTTGGCGACCAGCCAATCCGGCATAATCGCTGCCAGAAAGGTAAAAATCGCAGGAATACATTATGTATTTCAAGATGTTTAAGGAAGGACTGATTCAATCGGCAAAAGCGGTTTGAGAGAGATTTTGCGTCAGAATGCGGCGCAATTTTGCAGGAATCATTTGTTTATTTCAAGAAATTGCAACAAAATTCTGGCGTAAAATTTCCGCAAAGCGCCGCAGACGTATTGAATCAGTGCTTCCTCAACGCGGCAGGCGGTGATTTTGGCCGTGCAGATGTCGCGCTGAGGCTATTGGTATGGCTTCTCAGCTTGTGTTCCATAGCGATCTCCCGTCAGTGCCGTCATTTGAATGAAATTAATTTCATAACAAATATAGCAGAAAGCAGTCCTGTGCGCAAGGGCCTGCATCACCGTTTCTTTTGCCAAATCTTCCAGCGTAAATTTGGCGAATATGCCCATTGGATGTTTTGCTGCCTCTCCCACTGGAAATCCGGTGCGTTTTGTGATACAATCTGAAATAGATTTCAGGCTGTAGGAGGGCGTTTATGAACATTGCGGAGATTGCCAGGTTGGCAGGGGTATCTCCCTCTGCTGTTTCCCGCTATCTGAATCAGGGCTACCTGTCCCAGGAGAAAAAGGACGCCATCCGCAGGGTTATCAAGGAAACGGGCTACCGCCCGCTGACCCAGGCCCAGGCCCTGCGCACCCGCAAAACCCGTACCATTGGGGTGATCCTACCGAAAATAGACTCTTTTTCTATCAGCAGTATTATGGTGGGAATCGACTCCATATTGGAGCAGAAGGGGTTCCAGATTTTGCTGGCCGATACCCACAATGATCCGGAAAAGGAGCTGGGCTACTTGGATATCTTCGACGACCAGCGGGTGGACGGCATGATCCTCATCGGTACTGTACTCACCGCAAAGCATATTGCCATGCTGAAAAAGAGCAAAATTCCGGTGGTGGTAGTGGGCCAGCAGCTTGCGGGGGTGTCCTGCGTTTACCACGATGATTACCATGCTTTTTACGACATGACCCGTTTGATGATAGGCAAGGGCTGCCACAGGCTGGGATTTATGGGCGCTCTGCCCCAGGACAAGGCGGTGGGGCAGGCACGCAGCCGGGCCTATTGCGACGCGGTGCGGGATGCCGGGCTGGAGGACCAGGCCGGTCACATGGCTGTGGCTGGCTTCACAATTTCGTCTGGTCGGGAGAAGGCCCGGGAGCTGCTGGAGGCATATGGGCCTCTGGATGCGCTGATCTGTGCCACTGATAATATGGCGGTGGGGGCGCTGCAATACCTGAAAAGCCAGGGTATCCGTGTGCCGGACGACATCCGGCTCACCGGACAGGGCGGGGCCGACCTGTGCGGGGTGACCACTCCCACCATCACCACCATCCGCTATTTTTATGAGGACAGTGGGGCAGACGCTGCGGGCCTGCTGCTGGAACGGCTGGAGAATCCGGGTGCTCCAGCGAAGGAAATCAAACTTGGATATTCGATTGTGGAAAATGAGTCCGGTTGATACTGGCACTCAGGTATTGCCGGAGAAGCACAGAAATTGGATACAACAAATGTTTGGCCGCCGGCAGGAAATCCTTCCTGCGGGCGGCCTTTTTCGTTAGACAGATTGTCTGTCAGGAAAGCGCTGGCAGGTTAGGCCAGGAACTGCTTGGAAAAGCGGTCCAGAATGGCGGCAGCCTCAGCGCGGGTGATAACAGCGCGAGGGTCCAGTGTGCCGTCTGTACGGCCAATCACCAGTTCCCTGGATACAGCCCAGTGGATACGGTTAGAGCCCTCATAGCTCGCATTATGATTAAACCCGAGGATAAAGGCGTATGTCGTGAAATTGGAGAGGGATAGCGAGCCGACCGTC
>CATJRT010000085.1 GCA_949742895.1 uncultured Eubacteriales bacterium
GTCTTTCCTTGCAGATACAGCCAGCCGAACAGGGACTCCAGCGCTGTGGCGGCGTGGTACTCCCCCACGCTGGCCCCCTTGGGGACGGCGGCGGTGTGGGTGTTGCGTCCCCGGCGGTACACCCCCTGCTCCTCCTCGGTGAGGACAGGCAGGATGGCGTGGGCCAGCTTGGCCTGGGCGGGGGCGGCCACGTATTTGACGGCGGCCTTGTGCAGCCCCGCGTTGGTGGCCTTGCCGTGGAGGCACAGCCAGGAACGCACCATCAGCTCGTACACGCCGTCCCCCAGATGGGCCAGCCCCAGGGCGCTGATGCGGTCGATGGCGTCCTGTCCGGCGGACAGGTGAAAGTAATCCATAGGATGATTCTCCGTTCTTGTAGGGTGTCTAAAGAGGGATTATACCGCATATCCCCGGAAAATACAAGGGGGCGGGCCGAAGCCCGCCCCCGCTGGGGTCTATTCGCCGTAGACGATCATCTTGGTTTCGCCGTAATTGGTCATATAGACGGTCTGTCCGCCGCCCGCAGCGTCCAGCTTGTAGAACACGAACTTGTTGATATGGGTTTGCGGGTCATAATATTGGGCCACCCGGTCGTAGTCCACCGTCACCTCCTGCGCCACATACTCGACAGTGGGCAGCGCATCCATGTCATAGGGCTGGGAGTGGACGAAGCCGCTCTCCTTCACCCCCGGCTGGCCGGTGTGGAGCGCCCGTTCCTCCTCCCAGGAAAAGACGTTTTCGGTGAAGAAGCCCTGCCCTGTGGCCAGATTACACAGGCCCCAGCAGCCCAAGGTGCTGTCAGGGGTCCAGTCCCGCCGGTCCGGCCACCAGTGCCAGAACTGGTACATGGTAGAATTGTAATCTTCGTTGCCGCTGTTTGCGCCGTACAGCTCGTCGCCGGGGGCGTAGCCCTTGGCGGCGGGGGCGTAGAGCGTGAACTGCGCCCCCGGCTCCAGCGCGCCCCCGTCCTTGCCGTCGAAGCCGTAGGGGTCGCTGGAGATAAACTGAATGTTATGGCCGTCTACCTGCTCGATCCACTTCTCACCCACGGGATGGCCGGTGTCGATGACCAGCTCCTTCAGCGTTAGCGACCAGGAATTGTCGCTGAGCTGGGTGAAGTCCCCGAAGCGGCCATGGAACTGGCAGACGTACCGGGTGGGCGGAGAGCCGCCCATGTCAGAGTCGGAATAATCCCCGGTGAAGGTGCCGTCCGGGTTCAGGGTGAGGTAGGTGCGCCAGCCCCCCGCGCCGCTTAAAAACTCCATTTCCAGGGGGACGGCAAAGGGCAGGCTGTCCACCGGGGCGACAGGGTAGCGGCAGATGGGTTCGCCGCTGTCGTACCAGTACTGTTCTCCCGCCGTCATGATCTGGGCCAGGGTCTGTCCTGCGGCGCTGAGGGCCTCGTCCGTCAGCAGGGCTTCTTCGCCCAGCTCATCATGTATTCCGCGCTCCAGGACCCTGCTGTTGGCGATCTGTACGGAATAGGTGGCGGTGAGGTCCGGGATGCCATCACCGTCCGGCCCAAAGCAAAGAAAGCTGACGGCGATGGTAGATTGGTCCGTATTGGCCCACCAGGCAGAGCCTTTGATATGGCGGTCCTTAAAATAGCTGCCCAGGAAAGCCGCATCTTCAAAATTCAGAAGACCAAGGTCGTGGATGCCGTTTTTGGACTGTCCGGGGGGATACCAGGTCAGCCCCTCCGCCTCCAGCCCCCGGACGGCAAAGCCGTAGTCCCACTCGCCGTAAGGGGTATCGTCCATTTCAAAGGTGAGCTTCCCAGCCAGCTCGTTTTCACGGCTGTTCTGGGCACGCGTCAGGTCGAACTGCGCCTGCTCCTCCGCCGTGGCAAGGCGCAGTCCGGTGAGCTTTTCGTCCGTATACACGGCGATCAGCTCCACGGCCCCCTCCGGAAAGCCGTCCCCGATGTGCTCGGTGATCCAGGTGCCGGTCTCGTAGTCCATGATGCCCCGGACCACCCTGCCGTCGAACCACATGGTCAGGCCGTTGCCGTCCAGGTCGGGGTCGTCGAACTCCCAGGTGAGGCCGAAGGGGGCATAGGGGGCCAGGGTCTCGTCCCACAGGGCCTTGGTCTGGGCGGAGGACTCCCGCTCCAGCTCCTGGGACCAGTTCAGCCCGGAATTGTTGTAGTAGTCCTCCGCCGCCGTCAGCAGCTTGGCGGCGAGGCGGGCCAGGGCCACCGCCTCCTCGTCGGACAGCTCGGTGAAGTCGCCCGCTGAGCCGTAGGTGTTCCGTTCGGTGACGGTCCCGCCCTGCCCGGACAGGGCGACGGTGACGTCATACCATTTCTGGTCAGACTGGCTGCTGACCATGGCCAGGAACCAGTTGTCCAGCCGGACGGCGGTGCGGGTCTCGTCCGTCCAGCAGGCGTTCAACAGGCCGCAGTCGGTGTAGTTCCTGGAATAGTCCGCGTTGCAGCGGGGGAAGGAAAGATATCCCAGCGGGTAGCGGTCGCCAGACCCGCTGGGCCACCAGAAGACGCGGTCGCCGGAGAAGGCGTCGCGGCCCATCTCGTGCCCGTTGACGGAACCCAGCAGCCGGATGTTGGGCAGGATCTGGTCCTCGCCGTCGGACGGCAGGAACTCCAGCTCGGCGGACAGGTCGCTGAGGTCGATGGGTCCAGGGGTGGAGCCGGGGTTCCCGGCGGGGTCGGTGGACAGGGCGGTACACGCCGCCAGCACCGCCGCCAGGGCCAGCGCCATCACCCAGACGGCGGGCTTTTTGTAGTTCATCACGTTTTTGATGCGGCTCTGGGGGTCGCCGTCGCCAAAGGCCAGGGGACCTGCTGGGAGCCGCCGCCCAGCCGACAGCCGCAGCAGGGAGGAGGAGTAGTCCGCCCGCACGTCCCGGTCCATCTTGCGCAGCACCGCCTCGTCGCAGGACATCTCCATGTCCCGCCCCGCCAGCCGGAAGGCTACCCACACCAGGGGGTTGAACCAGTGGACGGCCAGCGCGGCGAAGGCCAGGGCCTTGACGATGTGGTCGAATCGGCGGATGTGGGTGCGCTCGTGGAGGAGGATATAGTCCCGCTCCGCCTCAGGTAGGTTGGAGGGCAGGTAGATGCGGGGCCGGAACAGCCCCAGCACGAAGGGGGTGGAGATGTGGTCGGCCAGCCACACGCCGTCCCCCTCGGGAACGGCTCCCACCAGCCGCTTGCGCAGGCGCAGCAGGGACAGAATGCTGTACGCAGCCATAGCCCCCACGCCGCACAGCCACACCGCCGCCGCGACGGCCACAGGGTCTGTAGATTTGGCCGGGGTGGAGGAAGGCGCAGTAGTCTGCGTGCTGTTGGGGACGGTGGGCGTACCGTCTGGGACGGTGAGCGCGGGGACGGGGTCAGCCGTCACCGGCTTGGGGGCGGCGTTGGGGACGTGGTTGGGAGTATAGTCCCAAACGCCTGGGATGCTGGGGGCGTTGGGCCGGACGGCCTGCTCCACCGCCGCCAGGGGCCGGGCGGTGGGGAGGAGGCTCAGGGGGCTTTCCAGCGTGATGGGGCACAGCAACCGGAACAGCACCACGGCCCACAGGGCGTAGGAAAACCGCCGGGGGGCTTTCCTGAGCAGAAAGCGGACACACAGCACCGCCAGGATGACGAAGCAGGCGGTGAGGCTCATGTTCAGCACGGTAGAAAATACGCGGGCCATGTCAGCCCCTCCTTTCGTCGATGAACTGCTGGAGTTGGTCGATTTCCTCGGCGGACAGCTCTCGCCGTCCGGCAAAGGCGGCCAGGAACCGGGGCAGGGAGCCGTCGAAGGACTCGGCCACGAACTCCTCGCTCTGCCGGGCGTAGAACTCCTCCCGGCTCATGCGGGCGGACACCACACCGCCCTCATTCTGAAAAATGCCCCGCTGGCACAGCCGCCGCAGGATGGTGTAGGTGGTGGACTTTTTCCAGCTCAGCTCCTCCTCGCACAGCTTGACGAGCTGGCTGGAGGACAGCGGCTGACGGTCCCAGATAAGGTTGGCGAAGCGGCTTTCCACTGCGCCCAGGGTGTATTCTGCCATAATTTGATGCGCTCCTTTCCCGGAGGGACGGGCCGGCAGGCCGCCGGCAATGGAAATTGATTGGTCTACAGCCTGTAGTCTGAATATAGTTTACAGCTTGTAGGCCAACTTGTCAAGGGGAAAATACAAAAAATCCGGTCTGCCGGAGGATCGTGCTCGGCAGACCGGATGCGCTATTCGATTTGGAACCGCTGGGCCAGGGTGTGCCCGCCGGGGTGCTCATGCCAGTCCCGGTAAGCGTCAAACACCGCCCGTACGCCACCAGACCGCTCTGCCAGGCCGCAGATTGCCAAGAAGGCCCGGCGGTAGTCAAAGAAGATGCCGGCATAGTCCCGCCTATAAGTCTCCGCGCCGAACCGGCTCAGGGGATGTCCGCCATACCGGGGCTCCAAAAGGTCCACCAGCAAATGGTCTGCCTCCGCCTGGGCATCGAACTCGGCGACGGACAAGAACCACTGGCGGCCGATGTATTCCACCATGCCCTCCTCGAACCAGGTGGCGGTCTCATAATCCTCGTCAAAGAACAGTCCACTGTGGTGGGCCAGCTCGTGGCCCAATATGTGGAGGACATGGTTTGTTCCAAGACCCTGTACATAGTGTGCCCGCACCCTGCGGACCGCTTCGCTGTCCGGCAGGCCATCAAGCTGGGAGAGGTAGATGTCCCGCCAGTCCTCCAGCTCCGGGTCAAACATGATGCGGTAGTCGTTGGTGTAGGCGGGCAGGGAGATGCCGCTCACCAGCTCCGTAGCTATTTTTCGGGTGGCCCATACCACAGCCTGGGGCAGCTCCTCCACGGCGTACTCCTGCCGCAGGAAGCGGATATACTCCTCCGCCCGTGCCCAATTATCCTGTACAAACTGCTGCCGGACCGCCAGTTCCGCCGCCGTCTGCACAGCGTAAATGTGTTCCATGGAGGCCACCCCTGGTTCTTGGTCAAAAAAACTGCTTTGGGAAAGCATAACGCTAAAATCATATCGTGTCAATAGAAATTTTGCGCGGGCAGAGTGTGCAGAGTGAAATATAAGCCGGTTATTCATCTTTGAATGAATGAATATTCGAATATGTGGAATATTACCCATGGCAATGGGAAAGAAATCGGATAATTATGCAAAATATCGCTTGCAAAGGGACGGACATGGGAGTATACTTTGTAAAACGGCGCGAATGTATTGCCGTTTCAAACCAAAAGCGGAGGGAATCACTGTGTCTGACATCAAAAAAGTAGTGCTCGCTTATTCCGGCGGTTTGGATACATCCATCATCATTCCATGGCTGAAGGAAAATTATGACAACCCTGAGATCATTGCTGTGTCCGGAGATGTGGGGCAGAACGATGAGCTGGAAGGGCTGGAGGAAAAGGCGCTGAAAACCGGCGCGTCCAAGCTGTATATCGAGGACCTCACCGACGTGATGGTGGATGAGGTCATCATCCCGTCCATGATGATGGGGGCAAAATATGAGGATTATCTGCTGGGCACCGCCTTTGCCCGGCCTGTCATCGCCCGCAGGCTGGTGGAAATCGCCAGGGCCGAGGGTGCCGACGCCATCTGCCACGGCTGCACCGGAAAGGGCAACGACCAGGTCCGCTTCGAGCTGGCCATCAAGCGCTTCGCCCCCGAGATGAAGATCATCGCCCCCTGGCGGGAGTGGGACATCAAGGGCCGGGACGAGGAGATCAACTATGCCGAGGCCCACAACGTGCCCTTGAAAATTTCCCGGGAGACCAACTACTCCAAGGACAAGAACCTGTGGCACCTGAGCCACGAGGGCCTGGACCTGGAGGATCCTGCCAACGAGCCGAAGTACGATGA